>JBKJRW010000051.1:0-3532 GCA_046593165.1 Gemmatimonadaceae bacterium | reverse complement strand
CGCGCGGATGTGCAGAACCAACTCCTCCACGGCGAATCCGACGAGCGAGTTCGCGCGCACGTCGCCCGCAACGGCCGCATTGAAAACCACTGGAGCCAGAGCAGCCAGCTCACGCGGCGTGGACGCGATCCCCCATGGAATCAGCTCCTGGGGCTCGTTCACCTGAGCCGCGGTAAGAATCGCCCCCGTCAGTGCCGTTGCCGGCCCACGTCCGTCTGCTGCCGACGCTACGATCGCGAGCGCTTTGCGGCCAATCCATGATCCGCTGCCCTCGTCACCGAATACCGGTCCCCACCCACCCGCACGAGCGAGTGTGCGGGACGGACCACGACCGTAAGCAATCGAACCGGTTCCCGAAATGAGGATAATTCCGGGGCCGAACCCGAACGCATCGGTCAGCGCGATCTCACCGTCGCCTTCAACCGTGATCTCATCGGCGATCTCGAGGTCTTCGAGCGCGGCAGCCAATGCGCGTTGCTCGTTCGGGCGGCCGACACCGGCGACCCCGGCAACGAGTGCTCGTGGCCTGGCGCCTTCGATTCCTGCTTCGCTCAATGCCTGCCGCAGCAGGTCGCCGATCACGCCAGCCGAATGGTCTCCGCGGCCGGGTGCCATCGCTGACCCTGGGCCGGTGACATCGGCAATGTGAGTTCCTGACGCATCGGCAACGATGAGACGGGTTTTGGATCCACCCCCATCGACTCCAACCACTAAATCAGTCATCAGGGTGCCGTTCCCTGTTGCCATGCGTAAACGAGGAACTGATGCCGACCAGCAGGGTGATCGACGTTCCGATCAGCACGTACCATGGCCACGCGATCCTGCTGAAGGGTGTCAGAATGCCGGTCATCGACGGAAGGATGGGCAGAAGCTGCTTCGCGAAGACGATGAACGACATCACGACAATCGCCACTGCCATGCCGGTAATCGCGTCACGCTGCATCGCACGGTGCCAGAGAATGCCGAGAAAAAATCCGCCGAGCAGTGCGCCGTAGGTGAATGACGCGATCGACAGCGCGATCACCACCACCGGCGTCCCTTGTTCCTTGTAGAGCAACGCGCCGAATGTCAGGACGACTCCCCACACAAGCGCACTCATTTTGCCGAATTTCAGAGTCGCCGGGTCGTTCGGGTCGCGCTTGCTGAGCGGCAGGTAGATGTCGTGCGTTGTCGCGGCAGCGAGCGAATTGATCGCTCCCGAATGTGTGCTCATGGTAGCCGCGACGATCGCGGCGAGAATCAACCCGACAAGCCCGGGCGGCATGTACTCCAGAATGAACGTCGGAAAAATAGAATCGGGCGCAGCGAATGCCCTCCCGCCGTAGAGCACGAACAGTCCGACCCCGACAAACAGGAAGAGCGTGAACTGCGCGAAAACGACAAACCCGCTTCCGATTATTGCCTTCTGCGCGTCGCGCAGGCTTCGCGCCGTCATAAGCCGCTGCACAATCAGTTGATCGGCGCCGTGCGACGCCATCGACAGGAACGCGCCGCCAATCAAACCGGCGAAAATGGTGTGCGGCCTGTCGAAGCCGGTGTACAGGTCGACAATCCTGAGCTTGCCCGCAAGCGAAGCGACGTCGATGATCTGTCCCCATCCGCCGTCAACGCTCTTTCCGATCAGCACGACAGCCGAGATGCCGCCAACAACGTACACACTCGCCTGCAGCAGTTCAGTCCAGACGACCGCTTTCATGCCGCCCTTGTACGTATAGACAACAGTCAACAATCCGAGAATGAGAATCGCGAGCGGTTTCACGTATGCGCTCGGAACGGTGCCTTCGAGGATGAGGGCCACGGGAATTGCCGTTGCAAAAACACGCACCGAATCGGCGACGCCGCGTGTGACCATGAACACGATCGATGTAAACCGCCGTGTCGCCAGTCCGAATCTCTTCTCCAGCAGCGCATAAGCCGTCACGAGTTCGCCCTTGTAGTATCGGGGCAACAAAACGAACGCGACTACCACGCGACCTATGACATAGCCTGCGACAACCTGGAGGAACCCGAGGTTCCCCACGTACGCCAGGCCCGGTATGCTGATGAATGTGAGCGCGCTGGTTTCGCTCGCAACAATCGAGAACATCACCGCCCACCACGGAATCGACCGCTCGGCAATGAAGTAATCGCTGGCGTTTTTCTGCTTTCGACCTATCCAGAGCCCCAGGGCGGTAGTGCCGGCGAGGTAGGTAAGGAGAACAAAAAAATCGAGGGCGGTGAAATTTCTCATTCCACCACCCTCGATGAAGGCGCTACCTGGATCGGCAAACTAGGCGGTGAAGGAGGTACCGCAGCCGCAGCCACCAGTGGCATTCGGGTTCTTGAACGTGAAGCCGGAACCCTGCATTGACGTGACATAATCGATGGTCACCCCGGAGATATACTGGGCCGAAAACGGGTCCACAAAAACCTTGAAGCCGTCGTGTTCGAGAACGAAGTCGTCTTCCGCATTCTTGTCCTCGATCACCAGGCTGTACTTGAAGCCGCTGCAGCCACCGGACTGCACGCTGACCCGGAGCCCGCCCTGCTCACCGGTGACGCCCTCGGCTTCCATAAACTTCTTGACCTCGACGGCCGCGTTGGGCGTGACGACGAGCTCGATATCAGATGTTGTCGATGTAGACATTTTAAAACCTCCAGAGACTTCTCAAAGTTACGAAGGCGTCCCCGCCAATGGTAGGGCAGCCGCCTCTAGTGAATCCTTGGCCTGCTGCCGGGAAAGGGCGGAGCGGTCCTCTCCAGACTCGTCCATCCTGCGGAACGACCGTGATATCCATGCCAGCGCAGCCGCAGCAATCGCCAGGAGAATGAGTCCGCGGGTTGTCTCCCCGAATATGAGTTTACCGATCCCGAACAGGCTTGCATACACTGCAACCACGCCCGCGATCCAATTCGTCCACGGGATAATTCCTCCCTCGATGCCCTCAGCCCCGAATCCTGCTTTCTGGGCGATGCGGCGCCACCCTCTGCCTCCTGGACGCACCCGGCTGTAGAACGCCACGAGCGTGCTGTCGGGTTCGGGGCTCGTCATGAACGTCACGGTCAGCCAGACGACGGTGCTGACGAGCACCGTGACGAGCATAATTGTCGCGTCGGCGTTTGGATCACCGGCGGCAAACCGTTGCGGGATGGTCTTGAACGCGATGCTCGAAACGACGAACGATGAAATCATCGCGCTGATCTCGGACCAGGCGTTGATGCGCCACCAGTACCAGCGCAGAATCAGAACCAGCCCGGTGCCCGCGCCGAGTGCGAGTAGAAACTTCCACGCCTGCTCGATCGACGAGAGCTGCGACGTCACGCCGATCGACGCGATAAAGAGCAGCACGGTCGCGATCCGTGAGACTTTCACATAGTGCTTCTCGGTTTCGGACTGGCGGATGAATCGCTTATAGAAGTCGTTTACGAGATACGACGCGCCCCAGTTCAGGTGCGTCCCCACCGTAGACATGTACGCTGCGGCGAAGCCGGCCATCATCACGCCTTTCCACGGTGTCGGCAGATAGTCCACAAATGCGCGGACGTATCCAGA
>JBKJRW010000154.1:0-14630 GCA_046593165.1 Gemmatimonadaceae bacterium | reverse complement strand
CGGTTTCCATCGCAACACGCCGCGGCGTTGGCTTCATCCTCACTGTTAGCGGCCGAGCGCGAGTTGGCTCGGCAGAGCTGACCTGACGGGGACTTGACGTAGCAATGCCGAGACGCCGTCAAGTATACGAAGAGCCGCACATCACGGTGACGTTCGGTACTTCACCGTCGCGCATCGATTGGAGCGGCGAAGCGCAATTGTCGGCTGTTAGCCTCCGGCTGTTAGCGGCATCGCGCAGTCGGAGAAGAAAAAGCGAGAAGTTGTGATGACGGATTTGACGGATTGGAGCGGATCAGAACATCAGAGTGTCGGGACGCGACCGTCGCATGGTCCACGAATTAGATTTCGCTGTCGCCCCCCTGATCAGCCTTTCATCGTGCCAGGAGCCAGAAATGTTCGCTGCCCCCCGCTTGTCACTCGCCGCTGCTTGTGCCGCTGCTTTAATCGGAGCGTCGAGCGCGGCTGCTCAGAGCGTCGCAGCGCCAGCGGTTCCGGCCGCAGTCGCACCCACGCCGGCGCCGCCTCCACCCGAGATCGAGGTGGGCCGGTTTGCTCCCGAGTTCACAATGGAATGGGCCGATTCGTCGGGTGCGCGCTCCAGGCCGGTGACGCTCAGTCAACTGCGCGGCAAGGTCGTGGTGCTCGCGTTCTATCCTGCCGACCGCTCCTCAGGTTGCACACACGAGCTCACGAAGTTTCGCGACGAGTACGCGAAGATGTTCGGACCGGGCACTGTGGTCATTGGGATTTCCAACGACAGCATCGCCACTCATGTGTCCTGGGCGCAGGAGATGAAGTTTCCCTTTGCACTTGGCTCCGATCCACAGCTCGCGGTGGCCAGGCAGTACGGCTCGTGGAACCCCGGCCGTGGCTACGCAAGCAGGACGGTGTTCGTCATCGGCAAGGACGGCCGCATACTGTGGCGGAACCTGAAGTTCGGAGCGCTCAACGAAACCGCCTACACCGACCTCGCGGCAGAGGTCGCAAAGGCTCAGTAGACGTTTCGGTCCGGCTTCCGCGCTGCGGCTGATGCCGTCACCCGATCGCACCCGCCGGCACCTCGCCTCGGACAACTGGTCAGGCGTTCATCCGGAAGTCATCGCCGCGATTGCGGCGGCCAACAGCGGTCATGTTCCCTCCTACGGGCACGACGCATACACGGCAGCAGCGACTGAAAAACTCCGAGCCGAGTTCGGTGAAAGCGCACAGATTTTCTTTGTCTTCAGCGGAACCGGAGCCAACGTGCTCGGCCTCGAGACTCTGGCTCTGCCTTTCAATACAGTCATCTGCGCCGAAACAGCGCACATCTATACGTCGGAGTGTGGCGCGTCCGAGAAACATGTCGGATGCAAACTCTCGCCGGTGCCGACAGCCGACGGAAAGATCGATCGCGATGGCATCGCTCGCCATCTGCATGATTTCGGTAACGATCATCACGTGCAGCCAGCCGCAGTTTCTATTTCGCAGGCGACGGAGTACGGAACTGTCTATACGCCGGATGAAGTTACAGTGATCGCAGCGTTTGCTCATGAGCACGGCCTGCGGCTTCACATGGATGGAGCCCGGCTCGCGAATGCCGCAGCCGGGCTGGGTACATCGCTTCGCGCGATCTCCGGCGATGCGGGAGTGGATGTGCTCTCGTTCGGCGGCACGAAGAACGGGATGATTGCCGGCGAAGTGGTGATCTTCTTCGATCCGGAGCTGGCTCGCAACTTCGCCTACCGGCGCATGCAGGGAATGCAGCTGGCATCGAAGATGCGCTTCATCGCCGCTCAGTTCGATGCTCTTCTCACTGATGGCTTGTGGCGACGCAGCGCTGACCATGCCAACCGCATGGCGGCGCTGCTCGGGCACGGACTCGCAGGGATCGATGCCTGCCGGTTGACCCAGCGAGTGGAGGCGAACGAGGTATTCGCCATCATTCCGCGCGAGCACATCTCCGTGCTTCAGGAAGAATGTTTCTTTCAGGTGTGGAATGAGAAAACCTCGGAGGCGCGGTTCGTGACTTCCTTTGATACCAGCGAGGAGGATGTTGCCGGGTTCCTGAACGCGGCGCGGAAAGTGCTCGCCGTGTAGCGCACGCGACACTTACCAGGGAGGAGCAGGGAATGGACCTCAGGACTGCAAGGGTGCTGGTTACCGGAGGGAGCTCGGGGATCGGGTACGCAACGGCTCAGTTTCTGCGCGACAAGGGCGCCGCCGTTGCGATATGCGGGCGGAGAGCGGATGCTGTAGACGCCGCCGCGTCGGAGCTTGGGGCACTGGGCATCGTAGCCGATGTCGCGCAGGAGGAAGAGGTTCAGCGGCTGGTTGCGCGCGTCGTCGCTGAGCTGGGGGGATACGACGTGCTGATCAACAACGCGGGTTTCGGGCACTGGGCGTCGCTCGTCGAGACTACTCAACACGATTTTCGCCGCGTCTGGGAAACCAACGTGCTCGGTGCAATGCTCGTCGCCCGCGAATCGGCGAAGCATTTCATAGAGAAGAACACCGGCAACATTGTCAACGTCGCGTCCACCGCCGGACAACGAGGATCAGCCGGTGGTACGACCTACGTTTCCACCAAGTTCGCCGTAAGCGGCATGACCGAGTGCTGGAGAGCCGAGCTTCGCAAATACAACGTGCGTGTGATGCAGGTGAATCCGAGCGAAGTGCAGACCAATTTCTTCGTGGCCGCCGGCAACCCGCGCGGAACCAATCCTACCAAGCTGGAGGGTGATGACATCGCGCATGCAATCTGCGGCATGCTTGCGATGGAAGACCGTGCGTTCATCACCGAGGCGACAGTCTGGGCGACTAATCCGCGCGATTGACTCTTCTTCCAGCGATAGAAAAGCATTTTTTACCACAGATGACACAGACGCACAGAGGAAAAACTGAAATGGATTGACAGCGGTCAACGCGGCGGCGGCGCTCCGGGCCAGCGGTTTCCGTAGTCAAACAAAATAAGGAAGGCCTCGATCCGGGACGGCGTTGCTCTGCCGCCGGGAGCCGGGCCTTTGTCTTCATCTGTGCATGTGTCATCTGTAGTAAATTCGCTTTTCTCGCAGTTTAAGGCAGGCCGAAGCGAACTCTCGCTGCCGATGTGATGAGATCAGCGGCACCGGGAATGCCAAGCCACTCCGTGTTGACCGCGAGATGGTAGTTCGAATGCTCCCGCCACGTACGATGCCAGTGCTTCCTGACCCATTGCTCGCGTTGCGCATTGGTCTCGTCCACCAGCTTCGCTGCGGCATCCTCGTCAAGACTGTCGCGCGACATCGAGCGCGCTATGAGAGCTGTCCTGGGCGCATAGCAGAAGATGTGCAGCGCGTCGGTTCGCTCGGCGAGCATTGCCTGAGCTCCGCGTCCGACGATCACCAACGGACCACGCGAAATCGCCTCCTCGACGATGTGCTGCGTAACCTCCACCAGTTGTTCGTCCGTCGGTGCGCGCGTGGCGGCCGAAATGGGGGACAACCATTCCTGTGAACCGAGTGCCATTGCGTCGACCAGGCGCTCGACCAGTGACGGAACGCGTTCTTCGCGCGCTGCGACCTCCGATGCCGTGATGCCCAGTCGCGCCGCGACGGCGTCCACCACGCCGTTGTCGAGGAGCGCCCAGCCCAGGCTCTTCGCAACGCGCGCCGCGACTTCCGATCCGCCCGATCCGTAGAGCCGGGAAACCGTTATGATCGACATCTATTCCTGGTATGGTCGCCGGCGCTTCTCTTCGTGGGATCTGCCGTACAACCCGGCATCGGAGCGCGATATTTTGCGCCGTGCGACCAGGGACTCGAGGATGAGCTCACATGCCGCAGCCACGATTGGTGCGTCGCTCTTCTCGGCCAGGCCTGCCATCTCTACGAGGCCAAGCAGGCCGGGGACGTTACGAAATCCATCCACGACGGCATGCGATGCGACGTCCTCCTCCACCTGCAGCGCGCCTCCAGCGTCGAACCACATGATGACGTCGTCGGCGTTAACACCGCCCGTTCTCTCCTGAAACGTCGCGTCCGAGGCGCGGCGAATGAGCTCGCGAGCGATGTTGTGTCCCCCCACTAGTTCACCCTCGTACTCGAGCTCAATTTTGCCGGTTATGGCGGGCAGCGCTGCGTAGACGTCGCTGATGCGCGGCACAATCTCCACTTCCCCCGTGATGAGCGAACGTCGCTCGGCATTCGAGACGATATTCTCCAGCACCGTGATGGGCATCCGCTGCGACACACCCGAGCGCTTGTCGATGCGCTTGTCGTCGCGTGCCTCGAATGCGATGCGTTCGACCACTTCGGAAATGAAGTCAGGTATGCGCACCGGGCGGCCGCCTCGCGAGGTCCATGCCTCCTGGGCTGTGATTCGCATTCCGGTTGGGACAGAGTCGGGATAATGCGTGTGGATCTCGCTGCCGATTCGATCCTTGAGCGGCGTGATGATCTTCCCGCGTGCTGTGTAGTCTTCGGGGTTTGCAGTGAAGCAGAGCAGAACATCGAGCGGCAAGCGAACTGGATATCCCTTTATCTGGACGTCGCCTTCCTGCATGATATTGAACAGGCTGACCTGAACCTTGCCCGCGAGATCGGGAAGCTCGTTCAGGGCGAAGATTCCGCGATTGGCCCGGGGCAACATCCCGTAGTGGATCGTTAGCTCGTCTGAAAGCATATGGCCACCGCGCGCGGCTCTGATCGGATCAACATCTCCAATGATGTCGGCGACCGTGACGTCAGGCGTCGCGAGCTTCTCGACAAAGCGACTGTCGCGCCCGATCCACGCAATCGGGGTCGCCTCGCCGCATTCATCAAGCATATTGCGCGCGTATTTCGAGATCGGAGCGAAGGGGTTGTCGTTGACTTCACTGCCCGCGACGATTGGAATGGCATCGTCGAGCAGCGTCGTAAGCGCTCGAAGAATTCGCGATTTCGCCTGGCCACGCAGCCCCAGCAGAATCAGGTTGTGTCGGGACAGTAGCGCGTTGACGATTTGCGGCATGACTGTGTCTTCGTAGCCGACGAGGCCATCGAACAGCGAACCCCCACGCCCAATCCTGGCGATGAGATTGCCTCTGAGTTCGTCCTTTACGGACCGCAGTGCACGGTCCGGGCTGCCCCACGCGGACTTCTTGAGGGCGCCAAATGTTTCCGGAAATTGCAACGACAATTCGGTTCTCCGACTACCTGAAAGTGATAGGGAAATCTAGCCCGCGGACAGGCAAGGAACGCGACTTCCACGCCTAAACGCTTGCCGCCCCTCCTCTTGACACCTAACCCCGATACGGTAACTTTTGGGGCGCGCCACTAACGAGCATCGCGACAGCATGCACGGACCGGCGTTTAACCACGTTGGCCCCCTCTCTAGGAGATTTTCAAATGAAGCGCATTGCTATCGTCGCCGCTATTCTGGCCCTTGCCGCCTGCACAAAGAAGGATGAGGCTCCAGTCGACACCGGCGCAGCCATGGCACCAGCTCCTGCAGCAATGGACACCGGCGCCATGATGGCACCGATGGACACCGGCATGAAGATGATGGACTCGGCGATGATGAAGGACAGCACCAAGAAGTAGTTCTTCCGGGTTCCGCCCCAACGAAAAAGGCGCGACTAACCAGTCGCGCCTTTTTCATGTGCAGCTATCTGAACCGTGCAATCCCCTCCGTCCCACCTGGCATGAAGAGTCGTGCCCGGCGCCACCTCCCGCCTGACCATCGCCAGAGCAACACCTCCATGGCGCGGTGATATCGCGACACTCCTCACGTCACCCACAACATTGCCGGCATCGTCAACCAGCTCGGCATTCATCGGTGGCACGGCTGCACCGACGAAGTGAAGACGCCTGAGAAACCGATTCACATGACCGCGAAAATGCAACCGCGCCACCGTCTCCTGACCGGTGTAACAACCCTTCGTGTAGGACAGGGCGCCAAGCGCGTCGAAATTCGCTTCCTGCGGAATAGTCGAGTCGTTCATGTCGATGCCCCACTCCGGGCGTCCCGCCTCGATACGCGCAATGTCCCACGTCTTCGCTGATCCGGGAATGGATCCCGCTGAAAGCAGCTTCTCCCGTAACAACTTCTCCGCAGCAAGCGGAGCGATTATCTCGTAACCCTCGGCGTCGATCTCCGCGACACGAACGACCATCGCGCGACTCCCTCCGACGTCCACCTGCAAATGACTGTACGGAGCGAGCGCAGCGAGCGCGTTCTCATCGGCTCCGGTGGCGCTCGCGACAATACGCCCGGCCCTGGGGCCGAAGACGCCGACATCCACGGTCTCGGACGTCACATCCCGGTAAGGCGCGACTCGCGGATTGACGTACTTCTTCACGATCTCACGCCACCCGGCCGACGCCCGCGCCGAAGTATCAGTGAGAAGTCCGTCGTCGTCCGCAAATATCCGGACGTCAGCAGCAATCTTGCCCTTGGGCGTTAGCGCACCCGCATACTGCCCATGTCCGGCACTGAGCGCGAGCACATCACTCGTCACAAGCCCAGTGACCAGCTCGGCCGCACGGAGACCACCAAATCGTATGCGGACACGGTCACTGCGATCGATCAGCAGTGCGCCGGAGCGCAGTGCCGCGTACTCGCTCGCATCGTACATGAATGCAATTAAACCGGTGTTCAGGGCATCCGGTACCCGGTACCCGGATCTGTTGCGTAAGACGCATCGAGAAGATCAACGGGATGAATGGCCCGCGCCTTCGATCCGCTTCTCAGCAAACCCGCGCCAATCTGCATCAAGCACCCAGGATTACCAGTCGCAACAAATGGTGCGCCAGTATCCGCGATGTTGGCAAGCTTGGGAGCCAGAACAGCATCGGAAGTTTCAGGCTCGATGAGGTTGTAGATGCCTGCGCTGCCACAACAATTCTCCGACTCGCGGAGCGGCACGAGGTCGAGACCGGGAATCGCCGCGAGAACCGCGAAGGGCTCGTTGACTACTCCCTGCGCATGAATCAAGTGGCATGGAGCATCGTAAGTCACTCGGAGCGGAAGCGGCCCTCCCGACGCCGGCCCAGCCGCCGCGAGAAGTTCGCTCACATCGCGCACTCGCGTGCTCAACACCGCCGCTCGCTCGCTCCACTCAAAGTCGTCCTTCAGCAGATGGCCGTATTCTTTCATCATCGCACCGCATCCGGCCGCATTCACAGCGATGAACGCTGCGTCAGACTGCTCGAACGCTGCGATGTTTCGTCGCGCCAGCTTGCGAGCGCTCTCGAGGTCGCCTGCATGAGCGTGGAGCGCGCCGCAGCATCCTTGCCCAGCAGCTTCCACTGTGCGATAGCCATTCCGCCTCAGCACCCGACCAGTCGCTCTGTTCGTATCTGTGAACAACCCCTCCATCACGCAACCGAGAAGCAAAGCAGTCGCGCCTCGCTCTCCCGTGTTCGGCGCATGGTATGGATCGCGCTCAAGCGGAGAGCCCGCCGTTGCCAGCATGGCCATTCCGAATCCCATCCTGCCATCGAGCCGTGACAGAACGGTAGGGATCGGAGTCGCTGCGAGAAGGCGCGATCCGAACATCGCCAGCTTGAGCAGTACGGGATGCGCGAATACGAACAGAATCAAGCGCGCTACAAACGGTGGACGGCGCGCTTCGCGAAGTGTAGCTCGTGTCGCCTCCAGCAAATGACCGTAAGGAACTCCCGAAGGACATGCCGGCTCACACGCCCGGCAGCCAAGGCAGCGGTCGATATGCGCGTGGACGGATTCGTCGTAGGGCGTGACGGTTCCCTCAAGCAGAGACCGCATCAGGAAAATGCGTCCCCGCGGGCTTTCGTTCTCGTCCTCCAGTGTCAGATACGTTGGGCATGCCTGAAGACAGAAGCCACAATGAACGCACGCGTTGATGCCGGGCAGCGCAGCCTCGAGCGGCGAACCGGGAAGGGCGCAGGCTGGCGCAGCGTCGGCGGCAACGGGGGATTCGTCGACAACTACGAGTGGAGCGCTCATATGACCTCTGCGGTCCCTGCACCATTCAGTGCACCGAGAATACCAGAATTGAGAATGCCCATCGGATCGAACGCCCTCCTCATGCGTTGTGAAAGCCGGTCCGATGTAACCGACGGTGAAAGCGTCTTCCACATCTCCGGCGCGAGCCGCTCATACACGCATGTAACGCCTGAGCCCGAAGCCGCCAACGCTGCGATGGACGTGACTGGCGCATCCGCTGGAAGTATGCAACGCACAATGCCCAGCGATGGAGTTGCGTGCATCATGGCGCCATCGACGCCCGCTGTCACCCTTTCTGCGTTCGTCCACACCTCGGCAACACGCGCGGGGAGCGCAGACAATCGCATCACAATGCGCGACGAGTTCGTATCACCGCGAGGCAATTCGATCGTCCTCAGCTCTCCCCACACATCGCCCGCAACCTCATGGACACCGCCGAGCTTCGCCAAAGCGTCGCGCTGTGCACTCACGGCCGGTGCATTGCCACCGAGCTGCACCAGCACATGGGTCCTCGGTGGCAGTCCCGAACGCGCAGCGACTGCCCCGTCGATTATCTCTACCGCAAACGGCGTCACCGCACCGCCGAGTATCGCGCCGATCCGCTGGGTAATACCTGCTGCGCCGTCGGGAAGGTTCAGCGCAAGCGTCACGGAACTCGAAGGAAGCGAGTAGAGGCGCAAGCTCACCTCCGTTATCACTCCGAGCGTGCCCCATGATCCCGTCAGGAGGCGAACGAGGTCGAAGCCCGCAACATTCTTCACGACGCGACCGCCACCACGCACAACTTTGCCGTCACCGGTGACGAACTCCACACCAAGCACCAGGTCGCGTGCGCGTCCAAAACCGTGCGCAAGCGGACCGGAAGATCCAGTCGAAATCGTTGCGCCGATCGTTCCATCGGAGGTGCCATGCGGCACGAGGGGGAGCCATTGTCCCTCCGACTTCGTGACCCTGTCGATTTCGGCGAGTGTCGTGCCCGCCCGGACAGTGATGGTGAGATCGCCCGGAACGTAGTCCACGATTCCAGTGTGATCGGCGAGCGATATCATTCGCGTCGCCGACGACGGTCGCCCCGCATCCATCCAGTGCGCGCGCCCTGAAATTCTCAGCGGAGTCTGCAGGGCGCCCGCGTCGAGAATTGTCTCGACTATCCCCGATACATGCGATGACTCCATTACTCGCTCACCGGTTGCGGGCGGTCCGCCGTTCGCGATGCGGGAGTGGAGCGCCATTCCTGACAGGCGTGAATGGGCACGACCTTGCCGGGGTTGGCGCGTCTGTCTGGATCGAACACTTCTCTCAGCCGACACATTGCACCGAGCGAGTCGGGAGAAAAAATGAGCTCGATAAAGCCGATCTTGTCGAGTCCCACGCCATGCTCGCCGGTTATGCTTCCACCGGCATCGACGCAGGCGCGCATAATCTGCCCCATTGAGCGATGCACGCGCTCCGCTTCGTCCGGGTTGTCCGCGTTGTACGGAATGTTCGGATGCAGGTTGCCATCGCCCGCGTGAAAGACGTTGCAGACAGTGACCTGATTCTCGGCGGCTATCGCGCTGATCCTTGCCAGCACCTCAGCGAGGCGAGTGCGCGGAATGACAGCGTCCTGTACCACAAGATGCGGCGCCATGCGGCCCATCGCACCGAACGCCTTCTTGCGCCCCTGCCACAGCCTTGTCCGCTCGGCCTCATTTCGCGCGACCTTCACGTCCCGCGCCCCGCCAGCGAGACATATATCCCTGATAGTATCGCGATCTGAGTCCACTCCTTCGGCGAGTCCATCGACTTCGATCAGGAGCACCGCTGCCGCATCAGCGGGATAACCTGCGGCGTAAACCGAAGACTCGACCACGCGTATGGTGGGGCCGTCCATGAACTCCAGAGCTGCCGGAACTATTCCCGATGCGATGATGGCCGATGTGACATGGGCTGCCTGATCGACTGATGCAAAGTCGGCTAGCATGGTGCGGATCGCCGGGGGTTTTCTTGTGAGTCGCACGGTAATGTCGAGTGCGACGCCGAAGCATCCCTCCGATCCGATGAAGGCCCCCCGCAGGTCGTAGCCCGCGGTCTCACCTTCCGTATTTCCCAGTGTGACTATCTCTCCATCGGGCAGGATCGCGGTGATGGAGATGATGTGGTTGAGAGTGACGCCGTACTTGAGACAATGCGGCCCTCCCGCGTTTTCGGCCACGTTGCCACCGATGGTGCATGCGGCCTCGCTGGAAGGGTCCGGCGCGTAGATGAGACCAAGCGGTGCGATCGTGCGGTTGAGGGCGAGGTTGACGACGCCGGGCTCGACGGTGGCGCGAAGATTATCAGGGTCGATGGAGATGACACGCTTGAGACGATGTAGTCCAAGGAGAACTACATCGTCGGCGAGGGCGCCTCCGGAGAGCCCGGTGCCAGCGCCGCGCGGTACGAAAGGAATTCCGTCAGCCGCAAGCGCGCGCACCACCGCAACGGCTTCATCACGATTGCCTGGAAATACAGCCAGCCGAGGCATTCGGCGGTAGCCGGGCAGTCCGTCGGAATTGTACACGAGGAGATCGCTCGGACGCTCGAGCACGAAGCGCTGGCCGACGATCACCTCTAGTTGTCCAACGAGTGCGGTGTCGCTCATCGGGCGTTACACGCTGGGGGAAGATTCTCCGCCGTCTTTCGCAGTATCGGCGACCACTACACGGAGTATATCGCGCTCGAAGCTATACTCCAGCGGCGTGTCCATTATTTCGGATTCGCCGTCGAGAGCGATACGGGCGTGCTTTCGCCTCATCGTGATCTTGCACCCATCGACGATGAAAGCGTCGAGCTCCGGCTGTCGCGATGCATCCTCGATCCCGTTTGCGACAGCGTCGAGGGCGAGAAAGAAAAGACGCGCTCGCTTGCGCCCGCGGACGACCATTACGTGAAGGCCGCGCCTTCCGTCGGGAACTCGTCCGCCAAGAGTGGGAAGTTGAACTTCCCGTTCGCCAACTGCGATGAACAAGAGCGGAGTTCGAAGCGTTTGCTTCTTTCCTTCGATCTCGATCTCGACTGCAATCGTAGGCATCCGGATGAATGTCCAGATGCCCGCAAAGATAGTGGACAGCCGGTAGCCGAGGCGCGGCTCGAGTTTTTCGCGTGTGCGCATGAAAACGACGTACGCGCCGACAGAGCTTGTACCGTGAAACAACTTTCCGCCGACGCGTCCCGCGTCCGCAGTCACGACAATCCCGGCAGCGGCAACGCGCGCGGCTTCGTCGAGATCGGTTGGAATGCCGTGATCTTTCGCGAAATGATTGAGCGTGCCCGAGGGAAGAACCGCCAGCTCTACATCCTTGCCGGCGACAGCCTGGGCCGCGGTACGGATGCTGCCGTCGCCTCCCGCGATGAGGATGCGCTTGGGCTTGGAGCCCAGAGTTTCGAGAATTCGGGCTTCGAGCTCCGCGGCTGGCACTTCGTGAACGTCGAAGGAGCCCGTGGCTAATGCCTCAAGGGCCCCTTCTGCCGTTCCCGATTCTGAGTTGACGAACGCCGGAATGCGCTCAGCGTTCTCCATCCCTGAAAGTCCTGCTAGTCTGTCGTCTTCCAGAACCCCGAAAGCGCCGATCCGTCCGGAGACTCACGAAGCTTCTCGAAGGCCCGCTCGCGGATCTGCCTGATGCGCTCGCGGGTGACGCCCATCAGCGCTCCGATCTTCTCGAGCGTCATTGCGTCCGAGCCCTGCTCGAGCCCGTAGTACAGGTGGAGAATCTTCCGCTCTCGTGGCGTGAGATATCTGCGGAATACCTTGTCGATAAACTCCTTCATCAGGTGGAAGTCGGTGACTTCCTCGATCTCGTCGCCGTTGACGCCAGCGAACCGCTCGCCCAGGGTGCAGGCTTCGCGATCGGAGCGATCGATTGGAGCGTCGAGCGAGATCTCGGTGGCCGACATCTGCTTGGCCGAGCGAACTGCCTCGGGAGTTTCCTCGAGGAGCCGTCCGATTTCGTGATCTGTGGGGTCGCGCTTGAGGACCTGGGAGAGAACTGTCTGAGCGCGGGCCAGCTTGATTAGCTGGGAATTCTGATTGAGGGGGATTCTTACGGAGCGGGTCTGTTCTGCGAGTGCCTTGAGTACTGCCTGTCGCACCCACCAGACGGCGTAGGAAATGAACTTCACGCCCTGTTCCGGATCGAACTTCCTCACTGCCTTGAGAAGCCCTTCGTTCCCGATCGCGACGAGTTCACTCAGGTCGAGACCGTGTCCCTGATACTTCTTTACGTACGAGATTACGAACCGAAGGTTGGCGGTGACCAGTCGTTCTGCCGCCTTTTCATCTCCTCCCTGGGCACGGCGTGCCAGCCGACGCTCTTCTTCTGCGTCGGTGATCAAGGGGAGCTTCTGAATGTCCTGGAGGTACTGGTCGAACGCGGTAGAGGGGGACGAACGGAAAAAGCCTTTAGACTTGCTCTCGGTCGAAGTCTGCATTCGTGGCCCGGTTGGGTTGTTTGGGCAAGCGCATCATTTGCTCGCTGTCACCTTTATTGGGCGCACGATAACCACGGGCTCTGATTCGGTCAACACCCATGTTTCATGCCAAAACTATTTGTGATGTCGCCACCGTTTTTACATAGTAGACGGCGGATCTTTGGTCTTCGTTCGGCTGGTGCCTGTAAGAATTCCAATGCCGATCATGACAATCGCGCCAACCCCGATCCAAAGCGGCGGGGCGCCGATCAGGAAGGCCCCGACGGCCAGCCCTATGATAAGAACGATGAACCCGATCAGGTAGATACTGAACGATGACATTTCTTCCTCGTGGTTCGGTTGGCTACGATCGAGGCAAGACGGGGGCCAACGGAAAAATCGTGGGGTGGGAAAGCTTTTGTATTCGTCTTTCCGTGAGATGGCGGCTCGTCCGCCATGAGCCTACCTCTTGGCAATCCCTTCAAACAACTCCGCAATGGCCGTGAGGTCGGGTATCAGGTCAAGCTCCACCAGAGTCGACGGAAGGATGTGCTCCTCCTCCTTTGCAACGAGAACGGCCTTACCGTGGTGCCGCCCGAATCGCGTCGCCTGCCGGCACGATGGGGTCCAGATATCGAGCGTCGCCCCGATGACATTCCCGCCGGTATCATCCACCAGGTACCGGCCGAGGTACTTCTTTCCCATGAAAACCTCGACGTATCGCGCCAGTGGAAAAATTCGGGGATCGGCAGCCACGATACCCGGCCGAACAAATCGCCCGCGGCGAGTGGTGCCCTTGAGGCAGTACTGCGTGATGGATATCGGAATTTCCTCGCCCGGCTGAGCGCGAGCAAACTGCTTCGGATGGGGGATGACGCCCCGGGCCCGCATGCGGATCGCTTCGCCGGCTGTCGCACGGCGGTACTGCCCGGCGCTTTTCACAATCTTCTTCGCCGTAACGACTAGTGGATCGAGCAGCGGCTCGGCGTACACGAGAACCGGCGCATGGGCGTAGGCCGCCTTCCCGATGGGCAGGCGCGCGGCACCAGTTCCAATAAAAACGATGGCAATCACGACGGCGATCGCCAGCCTTGCAAAATCGCCACGTTTCATGTCAACACCTCCCGGACGATTGCGTCATCCACGGACACTGCCCAGCCAGAATCGGAACCAGCCATCTGGCCGATCGCGCGCGGCAGGGCGTATTGAATCGACCCGGCCCGCGCCTTCTTGTCGGCCTGCATTACTCCCAGCATCCGGTCTGCTGTCATCTCCTTCGGCAGCTTCACCGGGAGGCCGGCCGCTGACAGAGCTGCACGGATTTCCCCAGTCAATCCATCGGCGGCAAACCCGGCCCGGACTGCCATCTCGGCCTCTATCGTCATGCCGATCGCCACCGCCTCGCCATGCGCGATGCTATATCCGCTCAACAGCTCGATCGCATGGGCGACCGTGTGCCCGAAATTTAAAATCTTCCGGAGTCCACCCTCATGCTCGTCGCGGGCGACAATCCGCGACTTGATCTCTATGCTACCGACGATGAGGTCGGTGAGTGAGTCACCAGCCTTCTGACCATCGTAAAGCACAGAAGGGATGGCCTCGACCACAGAATCAAAATAACGCCGATCGGCGATCACGCCATGTTTCAGTGCCTCGGCAAATCCTGTTCTCAGTTCGTTAAGTGGAAGTGTCTCAAGGGTTTGCGGGTCCGCCAAAACTCCCGACGGCTGGTGGAACGACCCCACCAGATTCTTTCCCATCGCGGTGTCCACGCCGGCCTTGCCGCCGATCGAGGAGTCGATCATCGCAAGAAGAGTCGTGGGCAGGTGGATGATCGGGATGCCCCGCATGTAAGTCGCGGCTACAAATCCCGCGAGGTCGCCGACGACGCCGCCGCCCAACGCGATGATCGCTGAGTCCCGGCCGAATCCCCGCTCGATCAAGTGGTCGCTGAGCCAGCCCCAGCTTCCTCTGGTCTTGCTGGCTTCACCGGCAGGGACAACAAGAATGTCGCCCGACGCAACTCCGATTACCTCGGCAACGCCCCGGGCGTAGAGTGGACCCACGTGCGAGTCAGTGATGATGGCGTAACGATGCGCCGGTGCTACCGCCTTTACGAATTCGCCGGCCAACGCCAGACCGCCCAGTTCGACGCGAACGGGGTAGGGCACTTCGACGTCGAGAGGTCTACCTGCGGGCACGCCTGATGCCAGCTACCATGTAACCTCTCCCGCTCCGGCGCGTGTGTTCGCTACCCGGGCAAGCGTGAAAAGAAG
>JBKJRW010000076.1:0-20346 GCA_046593165.1 Gemmatimonadaceae bacterium | reverse complement strand
GTGTGCCGCGCCTGTGCAACCGCTAACCTCAACATTCTGAACCGCCGGATGCGGACCCGCACGTCCGGTGGTGTGGGAGGGGAGTAGCGGCGATCAGCCGCTACCTCCTATCCCGATCGCTACGTGGCGATCGGCAGAGTGAAGTAAAAAGTACTTCCCATTTCTGGGACGCTCTCCGCCCAGATCCGTCCCCCGTGCGCTTCCACGATGCCTTTGGTTATCGCGAGGCCGAGGCCGGCGCCCTGCCGGTCGGTACGACTCGATTGCCAGAAGCGGTCGAACGCATGTGAAAGCTGCTCGCTGGTCATCCCCTGGCCCTTGTCGCTGACCGAGAACACGATCTCCTGCTCGAGTACTGTGACCCTGACTGTGATCTCGCCGCCTGCAGATGAGAATTTCACAGCGTTGCCGACGAGATTGGATATGGCCTGACCCACCCTCTCGCTATCGGCCAACACGTCGGGTATGTGGTCGGGTGCATCGAGACGCAGAGTCAGGTCCTTCTCGTTTGCGATCGGGGCGAGGGTGCGCAGTGCGTCACTCAGCAGCTCCTCGGTGTTTTCGCGTGACGCCGCAACTGCGAGCCGTCCGGCCTCAACTCGCGTTACGTCGAGCAAGTCGCGAATCAGGCCGTCCATCTGGTCTGCCGCCTGCCTGATAACAGATGCGTACTCGACCATTTCTGCGGGCAACGTTTCGTCTCGCTCGCGATCCAACATGGCGCCGCTGAGCATCTTCACTGCGTTCACGGGATTGCGCAGGTCGTGCGACACAATGCCGATCATGTCGTCACGGGCACGAACGCCTTCCTGAATGAGGTCGTGCAGCCGTGCGTTATCGATCGCAATCGCTGCACGCCGTCCGAGTTCTTCCGCGAGGAACTGATCGCCACTGTCGTACGATCCACACTCGCGATAAAACGCGATGACGCCGAGCGGCTGATCGCGCGCGATGAGCGGCATGACGATGCCTGCCTCCGGAAAATCCGCAAAAATATCCGCGAGTTCCGGAAGCGCACGCTTTCGCTCAGATCTGTCGGTTTTCGACCAGGTGATCGGTTTGACTGTGCGTATCACTTCTGCTACCGCGTGGTCGCCTGCAAGATCGATTGGGTGCTCGGCGCGGGTTCTTTCGATTTCTGCAGCTCGCGCCGGGTCGATGTGGGCCACGGCTACGCCGTGAAACCGCCCGCCGTGAAAAACATTGACCACGCAAGCGTCGGCGATCCAGGGTACGGCGAGCCGGGCAATGTTTCTCAGTGTTTCTTCATGGCCGAGTGACGAAGCGAGCGTCTCGCCCGCTTCCGCGAGAAAGCGTTGCGTTTCGTGAGCGCGGAGCCTTTCCGTGACATCGCGAAGCACTACGGAGTAGACCTTTTGCCCTTCAATGCCCAGGTGGGAAATCGCCGCTTCGGCTGGAAACTCCTCGCCGTTCTTTCGGAGACCAAGGATCGTTCCTCGCTCGCCCATGCGCCGGGCATGAACCGGCGACTGGCCGAACTTCCGGACATGCGAGGCATGACTGCCGCGGTGACGCTCTGGGATGAGCGCCTCGAGCGGTTGTCCCATGATTTCGTCGGTCGAATACCCGAAGATCGACTCAGCTCCTTCATTGAAGAAGATGATCCGTTGGGAATCGTCAACGCAGATGATTGCATCAGCGGAGATGGTGACGATGCCGGCAAGAATTGCGTCGGTAATCGCTTCCCTGGTGGGGCCTTTGAGTTCGATCATTTGACGAGAATCTATCCTGATGCGCCTAACCCCTGAGGTAACGACATGAATTTGGGGATATTCGTGGCATCAGGGAATCCCCCACAAGGTTTAGTCCCTCCTCCCGACAGAGGGGAGATCGCGCGACTGGTAGCTTGGTTCACCAGCAGGAAAACCCGACCAAATAGACTGGAGCATTCAAACAATGTCCGACAAACTCATTCCGTCCCAGGCGGCGGATTTCCTTTATGGCATAGCATCGCGGAGGTCGTTCCTCAGAAGCGCGGCGGTCACGGCGATTGCCGGGGGAACCCTCGCGGCGTGCAGCGAATCGGACGCTCAGAAGGACGCGGCCAAGGCAAGAGATGCGAGCGGTGGGACGACCGCCCCAAATCCTGCTCCTATTTCGACCGCTGCGGCTGCAGCCAAGATGGACGAGATGCATGAGGCGGGAGTCAAGGCGTTTCCCGCGAAGACCGAGGGCAAGGGCAACCAGCTTCTCGAGCCGAAGATCGTAGCGGGCGTAAAGGTTTACGAGATCACCGCTTCACAGATAAAGTGGGAAACTGCGCCGGGACAGAAAGTCGAAGCATGGGCCTACAACGGCCAGGTGCCGGGCCCGCAGATTCGCGTTCGCGAAGGCGACCGGGTGAAGATGATCGTGCACAACAAGCTCACTGAATCGACTGCGGTGCACTTCCACGGCCTCGAACTCCCGAATGCAATGGACGGCGTTCCGTTCATAACGCAACCGCCCATCAAGCCTGGCGAGTCGTTCACGTACGAATTCACGGTACCAGAAGGAAACCATGGATCGCACATGTACCATTCGCACCACAACGCCGCGAAGCAGGTGGGGCTCGGACTTCTGGGGGCATTCGTCGTTGCGCCGAGGAACCCGAGGGCGATCGAAAAGGTGGATGTGGATTACGTCATGATCCTCAACGACGGGATGCATGGCTACACGCTGAATGGCAAGGGGTTTCCGGCCACCGAGCCGATCAAGGTGAAGAAGGGACAGAAGCTCCGCGTTCGCTACATGAACGAAGGGATGATGATCCACCCGATGCATCTTCATGGCATGCACATGACGGTGATCGCGAAGGATGGTTGGATGCAGCCCGCTCCATGGAAGTGCGACACGCTCAACATCGCCCCCGGCGAGAGATGGGACGTCATCGTCAACTGCAACAACCCCGGAGTATGGGCGTTTCACTGCCACGTTCTTCCGCATGCCGAGTCGGATCATGGGATGTTCGGCATGGTCACCGCTCTGATCGTAGAGTAGAGAACAGGTAAGCGAACGCATGAGCGTTGCGATCGACTCAGTAGCCGCGAGAAACGCGGGTAGTGGCTGGGCACGCCGCGTTGCGCGGCGTGTTCTGGCCGTGCCACTTGTTGGCAAGCTGATTGGTGCCAACATCGTCATCGTCGCGGCCGCCATGCTGATGCATGCTTTGGCGTTCAGCGATGCTGGCGCCGTTGGGTCAACGACGTTCGCTATCGCGCTTTCTGCTGCCTTGCTGGTGAACCTGTTTCTTGTCCAGCTCGCGCTGCGCCCTGTCGACGAACTGAAGGACCTGGCAGAGCGGGTATCCGGAGGGGAGTTCGATGCCAGGGGAGCTCCGTCGCCATTCGCCGACGAGGATCTCTCGCGGTTGGGCGAAACGATCAACAGTCTGCTGGATGCGTTGGCCGTCGAGAGAAAGCGTCTACAGGACCTTGGCGCGCAGGTGGTGCGGGCTCAGGATCTGGAGCGTGCCCGTGTTTCGCGTGAGCTGCACGATTCGATCGCTCAGACTCTGGCAGCCGTGCGGTTTCAGCTTGCTGCCGCAGGGCGCGAAGAGGATCACGGTGAAATGCGTAACCGGCTTGCAGCTGCGAGTGGAATGATCTCCGCTGCGATGGACGAGGTGGTGAACGTATCGTACTCGCTGCACTCGCGGGTTGCTGAAGATCTGGGCCTCGAAGCCGCGCTCTACACACTGTCGCGGCAGATGCAGGCTCGCTCTGGCATGGAGGTGACTGTATCGGTAACGCCACTGTCGGTTGTCCTCGCCGGCAATGTATCCGCGACTCTTTTTCGGGTTGCCGAGGAGGCACTTCGCGACCTGGAGATGCAGGGTCCGGGAGAATCAGCTACCGTAAGTGTCACGGCCCGCGACGGAACTGTCCGAATGGAAGTGACCCGCACGGGCAGGAGCGGTGACGAATTCCCGGGATTCACGCCGGGACTGGCCTCGGTAAAGGATCGTGTATTGCTTGCTGGAGGGAAGATGAGTATCGACACTGCACCTAACGGGGGAAGCCGCGTGATTGCCGAGCTGAACACACTGAAGGCAGCATCATGACGAGCGATCTGATCAAGGTCATACTCGCCGACGATCACGCCGTCGTTCGCGCCGGAGTCAAGGCGGTTCTGAGTAGCGCCAAGGACATCCAGGTCATCGGTGAGGCAACCAACGGGCGCGAGGCGATCTCGCTCGCGGAACGCGTCGATCCTGACGTGATCATCATGGATCTGTCGATGGGCGAGATGGATGGAATTGCCGCGACTCAGGAAATGGTCGAGAAGAAGATTCGCGGAAAGATTCTCATTCTCACGATGCACGCCGAGGATGCGTATCTCGTAAAGGTATTGGAGGCAGGAGCGAGCGGCTATCTGGTGAAGAGCGCGGCAGACCGTGAGCTGGTCGATGCGGTGCGTGCTCTGGCGCATGGCGACATGTACATGCAGCCGACCGCAGCGCGCGCTCTCGCTCATGGGATCAAGCGCAAGTCGGAGCACGCGGATGAACGGGACAAGTACGAGAAGCTCACCGATCGCGAGAAGGACGTGTTGCGCTACGTAGCGGGCGGGTTCAGCGCGCCGGAGATCGGCGAGAAGCTGTTCATCAGTCCCAAGACTGTGGACACTTACAAGCAGCGGATCAATGAGAAGCTGGGCTTGGCGCACCGCTCGGACTATGTGACGCTGGCGCTCAAGCTGGGACTGCTGAGCCAATAAAGGGGTCAGCGGTGGCAGCCGCGAGCCAGGAATGCCGACATTCATCGGCGCAAACTATGCGTTCGTTTGCGGTTCGACGACCAGTTTGCCACGGACCATGTTCATTCCGCAGGCGAAGATGAACTCGCCGGCCTTATCAGGGGTGAATTCTATCGGAGTCGTCTGAAAGGCGGGAAGGTCACGGGCAATGCCAAAGTCTCCGAAAACGACTTGCTCGGTACACAATGCGGTCTCGTACCGGTAGAAGTCCAACCGCACCGGAATGCCCTGTTTGACGACGATGACATCGGGCGAGTAGTAGCACCGACGTGGTGGCTGCAAATATCGGCAGCACGGAGAGGCAAGCGACAGAGTTCGATACGCGGTTTGATACGCGGTTCTCGCCTGTGCGCATCACGGTTAGAAAGGCGACGGGAGTCGTTCTTGCAGCGATGCAGGCATGGCAGCAACTGCTCCCACAAACGACGCATACTCCAGTCTTTTACGCGGAACAAAATGAACGGTACTGACTCGTTGGCCTGTCAAATGAGCCTGAGCCGGGCGACCTGGGGTACACAGTGCCGGTAGCGACGGGGATCCTGACGCGCGTGGCGTTGATTGTCGGTCTGACGGCTGCATGCGCGGAGCCCGATCGGCGTGCGCCGAACGACACGGCAGAATTGGGATCCGGACCGGCGAGTGATGCGGTGACGCCGCTACAAGATGCGGGATCGCTTGGGATCGGGGTTGTCTACACGGCCAATCAGCGTGGTGGCTCGATCAGCAAGATCGATCTTGCCACCGGTCAGGTTGCGACATTTTCGATCGGTCTCACGCCGCACAATTTGCAGATGTCGCCCGACGGTCAACGGCTTTTCGTAGTTGGGTCGCAATCCGGGCAAATGGCGGAGATGGAGATGTCCGACGGCGACCCACCAGGCCGCGCCGCGGCCAAAGACCAGGCGGCTGGGCCAGGGCAGCTTCTCATCATCGACGCTGCGGCGACTGATACAGGCGTAATGAAGCGTATCGCTATCGGCCAGGAGCCGGCGCATGTGATCGTCGACAGCCGGGGAATGCGCGCCTACGTGACGAGTGGCGCTGAAAATACCGTGGCGGTCGTCGACGTGGCTTTTCGGCGCGTGAGCGACACGATTACGACTGCAGCGTCTCCGCATGGACTCCGCATGCGCCCTGACGGGCGGGAGATCTACGTTGCCGGGACCACCGGGAACGCTGTCTCCGTGCTCGACGTGGCGGGGCGACGCGAAGCGGCCCGCATCCCGGTCGGTCGCGGCCCGGTCCAGGTCGGTTTCCTTCCGGACGGCTCGCGCGCCTACGTCACCCTGCGGGACGACAACGCCGTCGCCGCGATCGACACCCGTAGCCGGCGCGTAGTTGCCACGATTCCTGTGGGGCGGAGCCCCATCCAGCTTTTTGCGACGCCGGACGGCCGCTTCGTCTACGTTGCGAACCAGGGCACGGAGGCCCGACCCGACAGCACCGTGTCTGTCATCGACACGCAGCGGAATGCCGTTGTACAGACCATCGTCGCCGGGCGGGGCGCGCATGGAGTCGTCGTCAGCGATGACGGCCGGCGCGTGTTCATCGCCAACACCTTCGCCGGTACGGTGTCGGTGATCGAAGTGGCAGCACAGCGCGTGATCGGCACGGTACGCGTGGGCGCGGGGCCTGGCGGTATTACCTACCGCGCGCGCGGGCGCTGAGCGCTGCAACGGATCATTACAACCCGGGGAGATGCGCTCATGTCGTCGATGCACCGCACAATTGAAGGCGAAGTCCTCGTCCGGCATTTGACGCGCGACGAGTTGATGATAGACCCGGAGAAAACTATTGTCGGGGAGCACGGGATGGGAATACGAAAGCATCGCAAGCCCATCTCCATGTACCTTTTTATTGCTGGCGGTACTTGGCTGATTGGGCTGGGTATTTACTTCATGTTTCTGCGTCCCGCGCTGCTGCCCGAAGATTTGCGGTACATAGGAACCAGTGCCGGTGAGATTGAAGCAGCAATGCCGGGACTGGAAAGTTGGACGCACCGCGTTTTCACGGTGATGGGTGGCTTCATGCTGGGTACGGGCGTACTGACGATTCTCGCGGCGATGAACGCATCTACCGCGCCCCCAAAATGGACGCGGATCGCACTGGGGCTGGCGGGGATATTTACAGTCGGAACGATGAGCTTGACGAACTTTCAGCTCGACTCCGATTTCAAATGGCTTCTCCTGATACCGTCTGTACTCTGGCTTATTGCAATGGTGTTCTCCACCGTCACTAAAGGGCGCGACGGCGAGGCGAATTGATGAGCAAGATACGGGTTTCCGTTAATGGATAGGCCGGCCTCAAAAGGAATACCTGTGTTCAGTCGGCATGAGGAACACAGCGCAATGATCAACGCCTCGGCCGAGCGAGTCTTCGAACAGCTCGACGATCAGACGCGTTTGTCGGAGCACATGAGCAAGCGCTCGTGGAAACTGGGCTGGGGAAGGATGGAAACGGTGCTCGACGCGCAGCGTGGGCGGTCGGTCGGGTCACACATCGTGCTTCGTGGCCGGGTATTCGGGATTCGAATGTATCTTGATGAGGTTGTGACCGTGCGTGAGCCGCCGCTGAAAAAGTCGTGGGAGACCGTAGGTGAGCCACGGCTGCTTGTCATCGGCTCCTATCGCATGGCTTTCGAGTTGCTACCGAATGGCACAAGCGTGAGGCTTCGTGTCGCAATCGACTACGAATTGCCGGCGAACGGGGTATCCTGGGTGCTCGGTCGACTCTTCGGGCGATCGTACGCGAAGTGGTGCACTCGACGCATGGTGGGGGATGCCCGGCACCCCTTCGCCGAGTAAGCAGCATTGACCAGTGTGCCTCCGATTTCCCGATGACGATTCGTGCCCCCACAGCACTACTGTACACGAGGGAACTGGGCACGCGGGGCCCTCTCGTCTTCCTGCCCGGCGTCGGAGGCACGACTCGGTATTGGGAGAACCGGGTGGAGCCTCTTGGACGTAACTACCGTATCGTATTGATCGATCTGCTGGGCTTTGGCAGATCTCGTACAGCATACCTGGCTCTCTTCGGTATCGACAATGTGGGATGGTGTGTACCGACATGATATCGCAGGGGACGCGGATCGCCTCTCGGCCGACATGCCGGTGCTCTGCCTGCACGGGGATCGCGACGTCACGGCTCCGATCGAATACGTGCGACGATGGATGGAGGGTCGACCCCGGTGGAGGTTGCGTGTCCTGCCGGACATTGATCATCACCCTTTGCTTCGCGACCCCGCGGTATGCCTGGACTCAATAAGCGATTTTGAGGGTCGCATAGCGCGATCATAGAGCGCCTGGAATCGGCGCCGCTATGCGCTTCATCACGCTCACGCATCGTGCTTCGTGGCCGGGTATTCGGAATTTGAATGTATCTTGATGAGGTTGTGACCATGCGTGAGCTTAGTGTCGCAATCGACTACGACTAACAGGCAAATCACAATCCGGGAGATCCAATCATGTCGTCGATGCATCGTACTATCGAAGGCGAAGTCTTAGTCCGGCATCTGACGCGAGACGAATGGATGATTGACCCTGTACTCCTGGCCGAGCACGGGCGAAGTGGTCGCACACTCGTGAAGGATGGCCCGCTCCGGCTTACCATCATTGCCGTTGCGCCCGGTGGAGTTCTGCCGGCCCATAGCACCGATGGAGGACCGATCACAATACACGTCCTCGACGGTGCCATTCTTGTTGAAGCGTTGGGCCGCGATTATCCGCTGGGCACAGGAGATCTTGTAGCCCTCGCACCTGGTGTTGAGCACTCTGTACGTTCTGCGGGTGGTGGTGTCTTTTTGCTGACGGTAGTGCACGAGCCATCGGCCGGCTCGAGATTGCCACCCGGCCCTCATCCAGCAGTGCCGACAAAGCCGATTGACGCAGAGCCTTGACGATGAAGACCAGCGAATTGCGCAGTGAGCTGGAGAGCACGATCAGTGCGCTCATGGTGGGCGGCAAGGGGCTGCTTGCCGCTGATGAGAGCGAGGCGACGATCGCAACGCGCTTCCGATCAGTAGCCATCGAGCCAACCGAGGAGAATCGGCGCCGCTATCGGCAGATGCTTCTCACAACGCCACACCTGGAGAGGTACATCAGCGGTGTAATTCTGTTCGACGAGACCATTCGGCAACGCACTGATGACGGCAGGACCTTCGTGGAACTCCTGGTGGAGCTTGGCATCACGCCAGGGATCAAGGTCGACCGCGGCACCACGCCGCTCGCAGGAGCGCCCGACGAGCGGATCACCGAAGGACTTGACGGTTTGCGAGCGCGACTGGAGGAGTACAGAGCCCTTGGCGCCCGGTTCGCCAAGTGGCGGGCCGTGATTGCTGTTGGTAACGGACGACCCAGCTCGTTAGCCATCGATATGAACGCACATGCACTCGCGCGATACGCCGCGGTTTGTCAGGCGGTGGGCATGGTCCCGATCGTTGAACCAGAAGTCCTGATGGACGGCGATCACTCGATAGAGCGGAGTCTCGAGGTGACGGAGGCGACGCTCAATAGCGTGTTCGCGGCGCTTCGTGACCAGCGCGTATCAGTTGAACAGCTGCTGCTCAAGCCGAACATGGTTGTGCCAGGCGTCGGCGCTACGCGGCAAGCTTCAATTGTCGATGTCGCGACGGCGACTGTAGGATGCCTCCGACGGACGGTGCCTGCAGCTGTGCCTGGAATTGTTTTTCTGTCCGGAGGCCAGGCTGCGGAGACTGCCACGGCCCACTTGAATGCGATGAACATGGTGGCGGCGCAGCCATGGCCCCTCAGTTTCTCCTTTGCGAGGGCGTTACAAGCCCCCGCGCTGGAAGCATGGCGCGGAGAAACCGGCAATGTATCAGCCGCGCAAAGCGCGTTTTATCATCGCGCGCGTTGCAACGGTGCAGCCCGGGAGGGGAGCTACACAGCCGAGGTCGAGGCCGGTGGGTGACTGTTCTTGACAGCGCTGTACAGGGTCAGAGTGCCGTAAATAGTGCCGAACGCTTTGACCCAGATTGCCAGCGTGCCAGTGCCGGACCCAAGGTCAAGCACCTGATGGCGTGCTTCGATGCCAGCCTGACGGATTAGGCCTTGCTTGAAACTGCGCTCTCGTGTGGTTGCGCCGACGACAAGATCGTAAAAGGGGGTGTCCCAGTTGAATCTCAACGCCGGGCGATAGTCGTACTCAGAGGCCCGCCTCATTGGCGCTTCAGCGCGCTCGCACCAGGCTGACGGATCCCAGCGAGCTTCATGCGCTTAAGCAACAACGCGTTAATCGCCACGATGAGGGTACTGCCGGACATCGAGAAGGCTGCGACCTCCGGGCTCAGTACGAATGGGTACAAGACGCCCGCAGCGATCGGGAACGCAATCACGTTGTAGCCTACTGCCCACCAAAGATTCTGATGCATTTTTCGCAGCGTCGCGCGCGACAGCTCGACCGCGCCGACAATGTCATACGGGTCGCTTTTCATTAGCACAACATCGGCGCTATCCATCGCGACGTCGGTCCCGGCACCAATGGCAAACCCGACGTTGGCCTGAGTCAAAGCCGGTGCGTCGTTGACACCGTCGCCCACCATCCCAACCTTCTTGCCGCCCGCCTGGAGTTCCTTGATTTTCTCGGCCTTCTGACCCGGAAGCACGTCGGCCAGGACGTTATCGATGCCGAGGTCGGCGGCAATGCGTTTGGCCGTAGATGCATTGTCACCAGTCAGCATCACCACTTCGACTTTGAGTTCCCGCAGCTTTGTCACCGCTGCCTTGGAGGTTGGCCTGATTGCATCCGCGATGGCGATGATGCCAATCACGCGACCGGCCTGAGCCACATGGACCACCGTGCGGCCATCGCCTTGCAGGCGGGCAGCTTCACTCTCGAGGCGGCCGAGCGCGAGTTTTTGCGTGTCCATCAATAGCCGGTTGCCCAGAAACACCGTTCCGCCAGAGGTCTCGGCTCGCGCGCCCATGCCATCGAGGCTCAAGAAGCCTGTCGGTGCTGCGACGGAGAGCTTCGAAGCCCGGCGCAGGATCGCCTGGGCGAGCGGATGCTGGGATCCCTGCTCTACAGCCGCGGCGGCCGTCAGCACCACGTCCTCGGCGACTCCGTCCGCTGTAACGATCTCAACTACTTCCGGTTGTCCAACGGTGAGCGTCCCCGTCTTGTCGAAGACGATGACGTTGAGCTTGGTGGCGTCTTCGAGTGCCGAAGCGTTCTTGAACAGAATGCCGTTCTTTGCTCCCAAGCCGGTGCTCACCATGATCGCCATCGGCGTCGCGAGTCCAAGTGCATCGGGGCAGGCGATCACGAAGACCGTGATGGTCAGAGTGACTGCGAGCAGCAACGGTTGTCCGATCAACCAGAACCACACCGCAAAGGTGACCAGACCGATGACGATCGCGGCTATCACCAGCCATTGCGCGGCCCTGTCTGCCAGAAGCTGCGCCGGCGCTTTCGAGTTCTGCGCCTCCTGCACGAGTTTGACGATTTGCGCCAGCGCTGAGTCGGCCCCGACCTTCGTGGCCTTGTAGCGAAAACTTCCGCTCTTGTTGATCGTCGCGCCGACCACCTTGTCGCCCGGCCCTTTCTGGACCGGCATCGACTCGCCGGTGAGCATCGACTCGTCGACAAGTGATTCACCCGCTTCCACCGTACCGTCGACCGGAATCTTGCCCCCCGGCCTGATTACGACGATCTCCCCGGCCAACACCTCCGCCGTCGGGACTTCAACTTCGGCGCCGTTGCGGATAACCGAGGCCTGTGCCGGAGTCATGTCCATCAACGCTTTGATGGCGGACGACGCGCCCGCACGTGCACGCATTTCCAGCCAGTGGCCCAGCAGAATAAACACCAGAAGGACAGATGCGGCTTCGAAGAACTGCCCGCCCCCCTCGAAGAAGAACGTGCTGCCGACGCTGAAGAGATATCCGGTGCCGACGCTCAACACGACGAGGACTGCCATACTCAGGGTGCGCTTCCTGAGCGCACGCCAGGCGGAGACGAAGAACGTCCAGCTCGGATAAAGAATCGCGGCGCTCGCGAGAAAAAACAGCCACAGGTTGAGATTCAGCCCGAAAGGCGGTGCCGGCGGCGTGAAGAAGCTGCCCATGGGCGCGTAGACAAAGATCGGTACGGTAAAGATCAGGCAGATCAGGAAGCGGTTGCGCATGTCGCGCACCATGGCCGGCATATCATCGCCGCCATGGCCCATCTCGTACGCCACGCTGGCGGGCATGGGGGACTGGCCGCCAGGCGCCACGTGGCCTTCGTGGCCCCCCGCTGCGGGAACGGCCGGCGCGGGCACGGTAGCGGGCGTCACCGTGGAAGCGTTCGGCACAGCGACTTCGGGAGTTGAAGCGGTTGCGGTCACCGTTTGGTGCGTTGGCAGGACCGCACGCTTGGGTGCGGGCTCGTGTGCGGGCTCGTGTGCGTTCACGTGCCTGGCTCGGGATTCGCCCGCGGACTGATGTTCACGCTGGTGCACGATCGCCTTGATATCGGCGACGTCGAGTCGGGTTTCGTCGTAGCGCACCGTGGAGTTTCCCGCAGCGTAATTTACTGTGGCGCTTTCGACACCCGGCACCTTGACAATCCGTTCTTCCACCTCGTCCACGGTCAATACCGACAGCAAATCGTGCACTGCAATAACGCTCGTTTTCATCGTACTTCCTCAAGCGAGTTCATCGATGGATATGAGTATCCGGAGAGTTACGCCTTCGCAGGCAGCATCCCGTCCAGCATAGGTGGCGATTCGTGGCGCTGCCCTCCGCATCTCCTCCAGCATGTCAGGCTCGCCCACCCAACCGTACCAGCGGTTCATCTGGAAGTTCATGCTCACATTCGGATGGAGGCTGTGATAGCCAATTGGAAATGTCATGGTCACCATGTTTGTGCGTAGTCGGTCGTCGGTCGTTCAGCCGGCGGCGGGAGAAGACGCTGCGTCCCGCGCTGGTTTATCAGCTTGGCCTTCGGCGGTGGGAGCAGTCATCGCGGGCATGCCGGCGGACGTCGGCTCAGCTTTCAGCGCAGCGGGTTCGGGTGGTGACGCGGGAGCGGGCATCGCCCCTGACGTTGGTACTGCGGCAGGCTCATGATCGGACTCGATTCCACTCTCAAGCCCGGGATGCGTTCCACCCGCCGACTTCTGGCCGCGTTGGTGCACGAAGATGTTGATATCTGCGATCTTAAGTAGGGTCTCGTCGTATCGGACCGTGATTTTCCCCGCTGCGTAATTCACCGTCGCGCTTTCGACACCCGGCACTTCCTCAAACCGCTCTTCCACTTCGTCCACGGTCAACACCGACAGCATGTCGGGCACTTCGATGACGCTGGTTTTCATTGCCTCTCCCTCGGGATAACTGTTTATGCAGGTGTGTCAGATCGATGATCGCGCCGCGGACGAGCGTCGTTCGTGCGCGTCCTTGCTTATAGCCACTGGAAAACGGAACACGCATGCCTGACGGCATTTGGGCCCTCTCCGGATCAACGTTTTTCGAAGGCCCTCGGCCATTGCGATAATTGGGCTTCTCAACGCACGCATTACTCTCCCACGGCGGGATTCCTGCGCATACAACGGCAAAGGAGAGACCGCTTCATGAGTTTCGTGGTATTTCGGGAACCAGCGGCTGTTGTCGCCGCCGGCGTTCGTCACCATCACGTGATATCTGCCGTTCGACTGCAAATGCACACGTCGGGAATGCGCATGTCCGGGCCGCTTGAAGCGTGTCGTGGGGCCTCTTGCGGTCGCTCATGCCTTCTCTCCCATCTTCTCGAGCGTGATGTGATGCATCGCTCCGATCAGGAGCCAGATGGCGGTGATCTACACAGGCGAGATCGACGCCGGTCGGTGACCCGGCCTGTGTGGAACACTCTCAGTCCAGCTCAAGTGCTCGTAAGCGCCGCTCCAGTATGTGCCGAATGCGGCCCCGAAGAGGAGTTCCTCCAGCGGAATGCCGACGACGAGCCCACCGCTCAGAGCCCCGATATTCCAGACCAGTGGAATGTACCCGGGCGTGAACCAGGTAAGTCCCAGCATGAACACCGCGTAAAGCCCGAAAAAAAGAATGCCACCGACAAGGGTCGCCCAAGCTAGATGCGGCCGGCATATCACGGACGCCACGCTCCCGAGTGTCAGTGACACGACCACGGCATAGATCACGTTCCACGGCAGGAGCGTGAGTGGAACGAACACCACCGGGACGATGAGCAAGCTAATAACGTGGAACCTGTGGAGCGGCCCACGCCGCCTGTTCAGGGCGACGGGTTCGAGGTGGGTTCTGTTCAGCACGTTATACAGCGTCGTACCAATACCACCGATAGCGAAGGAGAAGATGATGCTCTCGATATCGAATCCCGTGCGCTGCGCCAGTTCGAAGAGACTCGGGGGGTTCCAGTACTCCGGAACAAAGATTGGCTCCGTCAGCCCGAACGCAGCGGTGGCCAAGCTGGTTCGCCAAATCACCCGGCGCAGAAGTGGATTGGCGACGTACAGCGCGATCCATGGCACGAGGAAGGCACTCGACCAGACCAGCCACACGTAGTGATAACTCATGGAAATAGCCGTGACTCTACATCATGCTGGTTGCACCGGACCAGCCAGAGTCGCGTGGCCGTCTCCGCTGCTTCTGCCGTGATCCGGCGAGCCTGGCGGAAACCCGCCCAGCCCTCTGAATCGCATGTGCACATACATTAGAATGCTCAACAGCGCTGCGAAGAAGCACCATACCGAAACCAGCGCGTGGGCATAGATCGCGTAGGTGGCAAGGAACGACAGGAGTGCCAGTGCTCCGAAGAGGTTGACGAACTTGTGGCTCGAGAAAAAGGCGCTGACGCACGTCGCCAACAGATACAGCACAATCACCGGCGCAATGTAGAAGTGGGGTGAGATATATTCTATGTGCCTGCTGACTACCTGTGCGACAACGGGTTGTGTAACGATGAAGTAGAGCAGGTAGAGACCGGCCGCGAGCCCCGCGACTTCAAAGCCTGCCAGAGCTTTTCTTCGCCAGCGAACGGCCTCGAGTACACCGATCGCGAACGGTACATATATCGGCCAGAATACGTGTGAGAACCCTGAATACACGTACGTCATCGTCTGCTGGAGCAGCGGTGCGTCATTGGCGAATGTGAGCCAGATGACACCTTCGGCGAGCTGCTGAATTCCGAAGAGCAGCGGAATCATGGCGAAGGGGATTTCCGTCTTGCGCTTGACGTGCTTCAGCGTCGCAACGCCAATCACGGAGAGAGACGTTCCTGCCACGAAGCTAGCGGTTGCGGAGAAGCACATAGGGCATCAGGGATTGCGGGGATCCGCGTGGACGAAGGACGGGGGTAGAGTGATGGCGCGTATTTGTCTTCACAACCAGCCCCCGGAGAATCCCGCCCGCCGCAGCCCAATGGCTAGATACGGGCAGTGTCGCATCAGTCGCCATAGGAAGCCCGAGCGATAATTTTCAATCATCAGAACTATCGGGCCCTGGTTGAGCCCGAAATGCCACGGCGATACCCAGGCGTGCGGATTGCCTGTTTTCTCCGGGAAGGTCGCATTAAACGACGCCTTGAACCCGTATGTATTCGCCTCTGTCAGTTTGGCGTCGTGAATACACCAGCCGAGCATGGGCAACGCGATCTCAGGCGCGAACGGCAACGACGCCACTACGGCCCACGGTGCGATGGTGCCATCGTCCGGCCCGTACGGTACGCCTCGCCCCGCGTAATCAAAAAACTGACGCTCGATGCCGTTGACGCTCATGGTCCTCGGGCCCGGACCTTCGCTGGCGCTGATTCCCCAGCAATCGCGGCCGTAGGCCTCGAACTTGAGCGGGTTGTCGATCGCGTACTGTTGCTGCACATACGTAGCACGGCGGCTGTTCTCGAAATAATCGATGCCTTTATCGCGCATGAAGGCGTCCTGAATTCCGCGAAAGTCGATCCAGACGTGCGAGAGTTGATGCGTGAACAACGGTCCGGCGTAAAGATACTCCTGTCCGTAAATGCGCTTCCACTTGTAGGTGGAGCACCAAGCTGAGTAGCTGGCCTCAGGCAGCGGATGAGTGGGCGAGCCAAGGCCCAGCGCATACAGCAGCATTGCCTCATCGTAGCCTTCCCATCGGTATTTGAGAAAGCCATTTTCGGGCGTCCAGCCGTGCGTGACGGTCGAGCCTCCGTCTTGCGCCCATTGCCAATCGGCGCGGCGATAAAGTGCGTCGGCCAGGGAGCGGATCTCTCGCTCGTCGGACGTATCCGCGGAAAAATAAAGCCCCGCAGTCAAGGCGCCCGCCAGCAGAAACGTGCTGTCCACCGTTGACAGCTCGGATTGCGAGGCGCGTCGGCCGGTCTGCATGTCGAGAAAATGATAGTAAAAGCCTTTGTAGCCGGTGGCGTCAGGCTCCGGGCCTTGCGGGCTGTTCCAGAAGAACCGGAGCGTTGTGAGCGTTCGGTCCACTGCGGCGGCACGCGACATATATCCGCGCTCGACCCCAACGGGATATGCCGCCAGCGCGAGGCCGATAGCGGCGATGCTCGCGGGCCAGTCCGGCGCTGTCTTGTCGATCACCAGCCCGTTAGCGGCATTCGCCTCATACAGGAAATAGTTGAACGACTCGTGCTGGAGTTTTTCCAGGTCGGCATCAGTGGTTGGCTGACGGTGGTTCGTATGATTGCCGGTCACGGCGGGGTTCATTTCAGGGTTGCGCATTTGTCGCGACCGCGTTCTGGATGACAGCATCTGCCTCCTCCTGGATGCGTTGCAGGTGAACGCGGTCCTTGAAACTTTCCGCGTAGAGCTTGTATATCGATTCGGTTCCGGAAGGCCGCGCGGCAAACCAGCCGTTGTCGGTAACAACTTTGACGCCGCCGATCGGCCGACCGTTTCCAGGAGCCTCGCTGAGCACCGCACGGATGGGATCGCCTGCGAGGGAGGTTACATGGATGTCGCCTGGCACGAGGCGCGCGAGCCGGGCCATTTGATCGAAAGTCGCCGGGATGTCGACACGTTCGTAGAAGGGCTCACCAAGTTCAGCCGTCAAGTAGGCATACTGCTCACCCAGGTCGTAGCCGGTCCGGTCCATCGACTCCATCGCGAGAAGCCCCATTACTATGCCGTCCTTATCTGTGGTCCAGACTGTGCCATCCCGGCGGAGGAACGACGCGCCGGCACTCTCTTCGCCTGCCACCCCGAGAGAACCGTCGAGCAAACCGTCGACGAAGTACTTGAATCCCACAGGCACCTCGACCAGCCGTTTGCCGAGCCGGGTTGCCACGCGGTCGATGAGGCCGCTCGTCACGACAGTTTTGCCCACGGCGGTCTCCGCCTTCCAATCCGGCCGGTGACGGAAGAGGTACCAGACAAACGCCGCGAGGGCGTGGTTGGGGTCGAGGAGGCCCGCACGCGGACTCACGATCCCGTAGCGGTCCGCATCCGGATCGTTGGCAATCGAGAGTTCAAAACGGTCACGGTTCTCGATCAGCCGGGCCAGCGAGTACTGGGACGATGGGTCCATGCGGATCGCGCCGTCCCGGTCCAGTGTCATGAAACGGAATGTCGGATCGATCACGGCGTTTACGATGGTCAGATCAAGGCCATACCGGTCGCCGATCGCCTCCCAGTACCGTACGCTCGCGCCTCCGAGTGGGTCGATGCCTGCCCGAACATGTGATCCTTCGAGAAACTGACGGTCGATAACGGTCAGAAGATCATCTATGTAGGCATTGAGGTAATCGACGCGGTGCACGGTTGGCGCCTGTCGCGCACGGTCCCATGGAATCCTGGATACGCTCGCCAAACCATCCCGCATGATCCGGTTGGCCTCGTCCTGTATCCAGCCGGTAATGGGGGTGTCGGCGCCCCCACCCAAAGGTGTGTCATACTTGAGCCCGCCGTACTCCGGTGGATTGTGGGAAGGAGTGATGACGATACCATCGGCGAGCCCACGTTTACGACCGCGGTTGTACGCGAGGATCGCATGCGAGATCACCGGAGTCGGTGTGACGTCTTCGTTGACGTCCATCATCACCTCGACATTGTTTCCGGCGAGGACTTCAAGGGCGGTCATCCTGGCCGGCTCGGATAAAGCGTGGGTATCCCATCCGAGGAAGAGCGGACCATCGATCTGGTGAGCCCGCCGGTAGAGGCAGATCGCCTGAGTTGTTGCGAGGATGTGCGCCTCGTTGAGACTCAGGCGGAGCGACGAACCTCTATGCCCCGAGGTTCCAAATACCACACTCTGCGCTGCCTGGAATGGGTCGGGCTGTTCCGCATAGTATGCCCTTACCAGTTCCGGAATGTTCACCAGCAACGATTCCGTGGACGGCTTGCCTGCCAATGGATGGACGTCCTGAATCAAGTTGCCGGCCCATGATTGCCACCGTCCAGGACGACTCCCGGCAGCGGTGTCTCCAGCGTAGGTACGACGTAGTCTGCCCCGGCGGCGTACAGCGCATCTACCGTATAATTGCCTGTAGCTACGCCAACTCCGACGGCGTTGGCTGCGTGCGCTGCGTCAATGTCGCGAGGAGTGTCGCCAACTACCAGCACACGCTTCGGATCTATTGTGTGGCCGTGGATGCGCCCGCACCGATCAATTGCCAGACGCGTGAGCTCACCGCGATCGGTGGAATCCGAGCCATAGCCGCCGACGGAGAAGAAGTGGTTGAGTCGGCCGCGGCCCAGTTTGATGTGGACTGCCGCTTCGACGCCACCCGACACGATGCCGAGCAGTACGCCTGTGTCGGTCAGGCGCGGAAGCAATGCTTCCACGCCGGGCATGATTCGATAACCCGGTGATTGCTCGACCTCGTAAACCAGTCTTTCCAGATAGACGGCGAGCAGCCGAGCCATCTCCCGATCGGTGGGCTGTCGTCCGAGGACGCGCTCGAAGGTCAGGCGCCCCACTTCCGGGTCGGTCATTCCGGCCTCCGTGAACTGTCCGATATCAGCAGGGATGCCGTGCAGGCGCTCGAAGGCGGAGCGCCAGGATCTCATGCCTGCACCGCCTGTCGAAATCAGGCAACCGTCGACATCGAACATGATTGCCAGCGGCATCTGGTCGATGTGGCGTCGTGTGTCGTGCGTCATGCATCGCCTTCTCTCTCAGAGCCTTCGCGCTGGTCAGAGCTCGTTCGCGGTTTTCCCACCTTGCCACCGTACCCGCTTTCGTGCAGCCAGGTCCGGTCGGGAAACAGGTTTGGACCGATCCTCTTTTCATGCTCACTCACCTGACTTTCCGAAGCATTGATCGGGCTCTTGTCGTCACTTTCCGTGCGAACCTTGTGATCCCGCGCATCTTGATGAAGCATGGTACCTCCTCAATGGATTGTCTGACGCCAGGTTCGCCGGTCGCTCAGACGATCTCTCCCGATTTCTCGAGTGTGATGTGATGCATCGCTCCGATCACGAGCCAGATGGCGGTGAGGAGAGATAGTATTGCGCACATAAGCATCACTTCCCTCGTCACGCCGAACCTGACCGCTCCGGCTGGCCAGGCTAGAATCGCCACGGTCCACATGATAATGCCGGTGAGTCCGAGGAGCACGCTGAGCACATGGAATAGTTTTGAGAGTTTCATCGCGTTTACCCATTGTGAGATGTGATGCGCTTTTCCAACACGGAATTCGTGCAGCAGGAGTGGAGCACCACAGGCATGTGGTCTCCACGCTTGCGGATGTGCCGGATAGGTTGGCCGCAGCGGAACTCTGCCTGACCGTCGATTGCGTTCACGCTGGCAGCCCGTCGAATCCGGCGGGGAGTGCGGAGCCAGCCTTGTAATTGGGAAAGTCCGTCGGCTTCTGCGTCGCCCACCTGTCGATCACAGGCTGGACGATCTCCCACGCTGCTTCGACTTCATCGGCACGGGCGAAGAACGTCGGATCACCGCTGAGCGCGTCGAGCAGGAGATGCTCGTAGGCGGAAGGCGACTCCACGCCGCTCTGGTGCTGCGTGTAACAGTAGTCGAGGTCGATCGATTGGAGCCGCATCTCCTGTCCCGGGAGCTTACCGACCACTTGAAGGACGATACCCTCATGCGGAGATATGGTGGCGACCAACCTGTCGGGCTGCGCGGCAGCGCCGTGAACGCCGCCTGGCCTGAAGGGTGTATGCGGAGCGGGCTTGAACTCAATGACGATTTCGGTAGAGCGCGTCGCAAGCCGCTTGCCCGAGCGCAGGTAAAACGGCACGCCGGCCCACCGCATGTTGTCGATGTAGAGTCTGAACGCGGCGTAGGTCTCCACATTCGAATCCGCAGCGACATTTTTCTCTTCGCGGTAGGCTGGTACGCGCTCGCCCGGGACAATGCCCGCACCGTATTGTCCGCGCACAGCGTCCCGATCGGCCTCGTCGGGAGTCATCTTTCGGACAGCGCGCAACACTTTTACTTTCTCGTCGCGGACGGCTCGCGGATTCCATTCGGACGGCGGTTCGATCGCAATGAGCGCGAAGAGTTGCAGCAGATGGTTCTGCACCATGTCGCGCATCGCGCCGGCGGTCTCGTAGTAGCTTCCACGTCCCTCCATGCCGAGCGTTTCTGCAGCCGTGATCTGAACGTGATCGATGTAGTTGCGATTCCACACGGGTTCGAAGATGCCGTTGGCAAAGCGAAGCGCGAAGAGGTTTTG
>JBKJRW010000209.1:0-3832 GCA_046593165.1 Gemmatimonadaceae bacterium | reverse complement strand
TTGAAGATCCAGATCATCGGCGCCATCAGCCTGGAGAACATCCTGAGCGGCGTAGTGACTACCTTGCTCACGCCTTCGGGATTGACGAGGGCCAGCGATTTCGGAGCCAGCTCTCCCAGCACGATATGGAGGAAGGTGATGATAAAGAAGCTGACCCCGATGGCGACACCGCTGTGCACCCCATCGCCGGCCGGGGGCAGGCCGAGGAGTCCCATGATGCTGTCGATCAGACCGGCCAGGGCCGGCTTGCCCACCCAGCCAAGGGCGAGCGACGCCAGAGTAATTCCAAGTTGCGTTCCGGCGATATAACGGTCCAGATGATCGAGGGCCTTCTGGACATTCTTTGCCGCTCGATCGCCCGACTGTGCCATCTCGTCGATGCGACTGCGGCGAACGGCAACCAGCGAAAATTCGGCCGCAACGAAAAATGCGTTGAGCGCAACCAGGAGCAGGACCAGACCAAGACCCGTCGAGACGGCGCCGGCGCTAAGGTGCTCGGCGGGGCCCTGCACAAGAGCCAGGAGATTCATATCACGGAAATCTATATGGTAGGGGGCCGGAATTGACCGAGCCCGGCCTCGTGACAAGCCTGCCCGGGCCTGAAAGCCGGGAAACCGCTCCTCCGGTTGACGGGCGGCGTGAATTCCTGCACTTCGACTCCCGAGGGGTTCTTCGCGGCCTCTATCTGGGGCGGTTGGCTTTTGCCGCAGCCATGTTCCTTGCGGTCGTGGTCGGCGGCTGGCATTCGGCCGCCCCGGGACCGTCGATCGTTTCGCTGTCTCTTGTGGCCGCACTCGCCTTCACGGCAGCCTCGTTTATCTGGACAGACCTGAGGCAGCGCGAGGCCGGAAGCTCGTTCAGGTATTTGCAGGTGATGTTCGACATGTTGCTGGTTACGGCGGCGGTCCATGTAACGTGGACTGGAGGCCAGTCACAGCTCGCGCCCCTCTATATCCTGGTCATCGCAGTGAGTGCGCTTCTCGTTGCGCCTCCCGGCGTTCCACTCGTTGCAAGCTTCGGCATGGTGATGTACTTCGCCGATGCGATGCTGGCGCATGGGGGCGAACCGGACACCAGAGTCCTGATACAACTCGTGGTTTTCACGGTAGTGGCAGTGACCAGTGGAGTGATCGCCGCAAAGCTCCGCGCGGACGGCACCGCCACTGAGCAGCTCGCCGCCGAACTCGCTGCGTTCAGGCTAAAGGAAACCGACATGCGGCGGCTCATTGTGCGAGCCGAGCGGTTGGAGGGAATTGCGGAGATGAGTGCTTCGCTCGCTCACGAGATCAAGAATCCACTGGCATCCATCCGAAGCGCGGTTGAACAGTTGTCACGGATGCCGCGTGCGTCGGACGACGAAAAGATTCTCAGCGGGCTCGTGCAGCGCGAGTCGGACCGGCTTGCACGCGTGCTCACCGAATTCCTCGATTTTTCCAGAGCCGGCATGACGCACGTCGAAGAGTTGAATATTGCGGAGATCGCGCGCAACGCGGCGCGGCTTGCCGGGTCACAGCCGGGCATCGCACCTGGTGTGAAGATCGTGGACTCGTTTCCGTCCGCGCCGATGGTGATAGAAGGCGATGAGGACCTCATGCATCGCGCGATTTTCAATCTGGTCCTCAATGCGGTACAGGCCTCGCCGCCAAACGGAGAGGTGCGAATTGAAGGTGGCGAATTACAGCCGCATCAGCTTCCGACCGGTCACGGCGAGTTCGGCACTGGTGCGTACGCGATTCTCGTTGCCGACCGGGGCACCGGAGTAGCTCCACAGATCCGTGACCGAATGTTCGATCCCTTCGTCACCACTAAGCCAGGGGGCAGCGGTCTGGGATTGTCGATCGTCCAGCGCGCCGTTCAGGCCCACGGAGGACTTGTAACAGTGAGTCTTCCCGACGAAGAAACCCGATTCACGATCGTCCTCCCGAAATCGAGAGCAGCGCCATCGTAATGCAAGCAACTGAAACGCGGCCAACGGTCCTCATCATCGATGACGAGTCCGGGATAGTAGACACACTTCGCATCCTTCTCAAGAACGAGGGATTCGCGGCGCATGTCGCGTTCGGGGGCAAGCAGGGCCTCGATCAGATCGCCGCAATTCGCCCGGACATCATCATCTCTGACATCCGTATGCCTGCGGTTGGTGGATTGGACGTGCTGTCGGCGGCGAAAGCGCAGGATCCCGACGTGCCCGTCATTCTGATGACTGCCCAGGCGTCGCTTCAGTCCGCCATCTCGGCGGTGAACGACGGGGCATTTCATTACGTCCAGAAACCGTTTCAGAACGACGCTCTCGTGGCGATTGTGAGGCGAGCGGCCGAGACACGCCAGCTCAAGACCGAAAACCGTGCACTCAAACGTGAGATTCGGCGTCGCGATACTTCAGGCAGACCGATAGGCTCCAACCGCTCGTGGCTCGATGTGTTGAGCATTGCAGAAACGGTCGCAGGAAGCGATTCCACAGTGCTGCTCACGGGCGAGTCGGGAACTGGCAAGGGCGTGATCGCGCGTTATATCCACGAGCTTTCCACCCGTTCGGCGGGTGCGTTTGTATCGATCAACTGCGGTGCGTTACCGGAAAGTCTTCTCGAGAGCGAATTGTTCGGTCACGTGCGCGGGTCGTTTACCGGGGCAGTGAAGGACAAGGCGGGACTTTTCTCGTCTGCCGAGGGAGGATCGTTTTTTCTCGATGAGATTGGTGAAACCACCGCGGCCACTCAGGTGAAGCTGCTTCGCGTGCTCCAGCATCGCGAAGTGATACCTGTAGGCGCAACCGAGCCGATTCCGATCGACACGCGGATCATCGCTGCGACCAACCGCAATCTCGATGAGGAGATTTCCCGCGGAAATTTCAGAAGCGACCTGTTCTACCGTCTCAATGTGATCTCGATAGAGATGCCGCCGCTGCGCGAGCGTCGCGACGACATTCCGTTGCTTGCCGAGTCATTTCTTTCCGAGATTGCTCTCAAGCGAGGCGAAGACAAGAAAAAACTCAGTGCGGAAGCAGCTGAACAGCTTCAGGAGTATTCGTGGCCTGGTAACGTTCGTGAGCTCGAGAACGCCATCGAGCGAGCGGTGATTCTTGCCAGCAACGGTGTGATTCATCCCGCCGGGCTCCCCGACAAGGTGCGCCTGCGAAAAGCGGAGCCGTTTGTCTCGGAGCGTGCCATCACGAACCCGTCGCTCGAAGCGATCGAGCGCGCCTACATAATGTGGGTGCTTGGCAGCGAAGGGGGGAACAAGTCCCGCGCCGCCGAAGTGCTTGGCATCGATACGTCCACTCTGCACCGGAAGCTGTCGCGTTTCGAGGTCCTGGTGTGACGAGCGGTTCGCGCGCGCAATCATGGACGGAGGTGCTTGACCGCAACGCCATATGGGCAGTGGTCATTCTCGCGGTGGCGGCTTCGGTGACTGGCGTTGGAAACGGTTTTGCCCTCGATGACATTCCCATCATCGCCAACAACGAAAGTGTACACTCGCTTGGCGCTGCATGGCGGCTGTTCGGGCAGACTTACTGGCCGCCCGCCGAAGGGGCGAGCCTTTACCGGCCGCTCACGATGCTCGCATTTTCAATCGAGTGGGCGGTGGGACGAGGTTCTCCGCTTCCATTCCACGCGGCGAGTATTGTGTTGTACGCGATCGTATGTGTCGCGCTCTACCGACTGCTTCGCGTTTTGGTGGAGGCCCCAGTCGCGCTGCTTGCGGCCGCGATCTTCGCGGTGCATCCGGTTCATACTGAGGCTGTCGCGAATGTCGTGGGCCAGGCGGAGCTTCTCGTCGCGATGTTTCTCTTCCTCGCTGTCGAGCGGTACATCAGGGCTCGTAGAGCTGGTGA
>JBKJRW010000191.1:0-52615 GCA_046593165.1 Gemmatimonadaceae bacterium | reverse complement strand
CTTGCGAGAGAGCGATGCCGAGTGCTCCCGCACGGATGAACCGAATGGCACTGCAATGTCTTCGGTGAGATCCGATACCTCGTTGGTACCGACAAGGATTCGCGCTTTCAGAGACTTCGCGAGCCTTGCGGTCGCGTCGGCTCCGACAGTGAGCCGATGCTGAACTCGATACGAGTTCGAGTCCACCGGAGCGCCTGTATAGTCGGTGGGGTAATGAAACTCCGCCGTTGTGTAGCGCGCAGTCAGCACGGCGTCGCTGCCGGCAGAAGGAGTGATGCCCGCCGACGCGCTGAGAGTTCCGTTGTAATATTGATTGTTGAACGACAGGATTCCATCGGTACGCTGCGCGCCGCCGCCTACTGAGTAACGCGAACGCGCAGTCGCACCGCTGGCTTCGGCGCTTGCCGCGCGCGTCCCGTACGTGCCCGCACGACCCTCGGCCGTGAGCGATCCGCCCCCACGTCCCTGGCGCGTGAAGATTCTGACGATTCCGGAAACTGCATCTGCGCCATAGACGACGCTGGCGGGGCCGCGCACGACCTCGATTCGCTCGATGTTATCAGTGGTGAGGTGACTGAAGTCGAAGTAGCCGCCAGGAGAGTTAACTGCGACCCCGTCGATCATCACTTTTGTGTACCTGCTTTCGCCGCCGCGCAGAAAAAGTGACGCGACAGATCCGGGCGAGCCATTCTGCACGACCGCTGCGCCCGGTACTGCCCGCAACGCATCTACGACGCGCGTAATGCCTTGGGCACGAAGCGTCTCGCCCGTGATCACTGTCACCGACTGGGTCAGCGAAGACCTTAACGTTGGAGTCTTCGTCGCCGAAATGACTACCGTGTTCAGCGTCGCAGTATCCGGCGCCTGAGCAACTGCCGGTGGCGGTGCTACGGTCAGGAGGATCGCGAGGGTGGCGACGCCGATGATGGAGTAACGTGACATTGTCGTATTGGTGTGTGATGAAATGTTGAAGGAGGACGTCATTGACCGGTTTGACGCCTGCGAAGCGGAACAAGTGATGGGGCGCCAACGGCTGGATCGCGACTGACGACCAGCGGCCAGTCGTAGACCTGTTCGAGAAGCCTCGCCTGCATGACATCTGCCGGAGAACCCGATGCGACTACGGCGCCATGGTGGAGCAGAACAATCGAGTCTGCGAAGCGCGCGACCAGATTCAGTTGATGACTGACGAGGAGGATCGCCAATCCATCGCCAGCGAGCGAGTGGAGTAATTCGAACAACGCCATCTCGTGCGACAGATCGAGAAATGTGGTTGGCTCGTCGAGTACGAGAGCGCGCGCCTCCTGTGCCAGCGCGCGAGCAATCCGCACCCGCTGCCACTCTCCGCCGGACAGAGCGTCAGTTCGACGGTCCGCGAATTCGGCGACGCCCGCGCGGTTCATTGCCGATGCCACCGCGCTCTCATCCGGCGCCGCAGCACTCCGCCAAAGACCCAGGCGCGGGAATCTTCCGAGTGCCACGTACTCGGCCACTCGCATCGGGAATGCCGGGTCTTCGCGCTGAGGAGTGACCGACACGCGCAGCGCAATCTCCTGAGGCGACAACGAGTCGAGACGCAGCCCATCAATGGTTATGCAACCGCTCTCGAGCGGTTGCCTGCGGAGCAACGCGCGAACAAGTGTGGATTTTCCGCTGCCGTTGGGGCCGGCGACCGCGGTCACCTTTCCCTCGGGGGCGCGGAACGAAACACCGTCGAGCGCCCGCGCCGGAGCCCCGGAGTATCTGACGGAGATGTTCGAGAACGCGATCATCTCGCCTTTCTCAACTGCGCGAGAAAGAACGGGACCCCGAGCACTGCTGTGACTGCGCCGAGGGGAAGCTCTCCCGGCGGACGCGCAGTCCTGGCGACAAGGTCGGCGCCGACTAGTAGCGCAGCTCCGACAAGCCCCGCCGCGATCACAAGCGGGCGGTGATGCCGAATACCCGTGGCTCGCACGATGTGTGGAACGATAAGCCCGACAAATCCGATCAAGCCCGCAGCGGCAACTGTCGACGCGGCGAGGAGGGCGGCGAGCAGGTACATCCTTCTTGCGGCAACTTCGACATTGACGCCCAGCGCCGCCGCCGACTCATCGCCGAGCGAGAGAATGTCGATTTCGCGCGCCCAATACACGAGCGCGGCTCCCGCAACGGTGATGTAGGCCGAGAGCCACATGACGGCACTCCACGACGTATCGGCAACCGAACCCATCATCCACCAAAGCGCCCCGCGGATCGTATTTGGCGGAGAGTTCGCCAGTGCGATCATGATGATCGCGTTGGCGAATGCGCCGATCACGACACCCGCCATGAGGAGGGTGCGCGGATCCCCCCTGCCTGCACTTCCCGCAGCGCGCGCGACCAGGAGAGCGAGCACTACTGCTCCGGCGGCTCCGGCAAATGCCGAGAGGCCGATTATCCCCGCACTGGTGGCGTGCAGTCCGAAAGCGATTACCGCACCCACGGCTGCACCTCCCGACACTCCCAGCAGATATGGCTCAGCCAAGCCATTTCGCAGAGTGCCCTGAAGCGCGCCTCCGCTCATTCCAAGTCCAGCTCCAACGAGCGCCGCCAGCAGAATTCGCGGAAGGCGGAGATTGCGAATGATCGATACGACTCCGGGATCGCCGGAGCCTTGAAGAGCCGCGACAACTTCGCCGGGCTCGATGCGGATTGCTCCTGTACCGAGTGCTATCACGCAAAGCGTGAGGAGCGCAGCGACCATTGCGAGCCAGTGCCACCGGCGGTGTGTCAACGAAATACCAAGCCTGGGTGCAGCAGCCGGGCAAGTGATACGGCTGCTTCGCCAAGACGCACCGAGGGACGGCCAACGAGGGTGGTGTCCACAATCAGAATCCCTCCCTTCTTTACAGCGGGGGCCTCGGACCAGCGAGGATCGCCGCTGATCTTTGCAGCGCCATCGGGACCGGTGAGAATCATCTGCGGATCTCGCTTGAGCACGTCTTCGATCGAAACCATTGGTGACGCGTCGGGCAGATCGCCATAAATATTGGTGCCGCCGGCAATTTCGATGAGTTCGTTCATGTAGCTGCCGCGGGCGATGGTGATGAGAGGAGCATCCCATATGTGCCAGAACACGCGTGGCCTCGGGAGTGCGGCGGTCGCTTTCCTGACGCGCATCAGAGTCTTCTCCACCGAATCGGAAACAATCGCGCCGCGAACGCTGTCGCCAAGCAGGATGCCGAGAATGCGTGACGCTCGATGGAATTCGGAAATGCTGTCGATCTTCAGCGCGAGCGTGTTCACGCCGGCGGCGCGGAGTTCCCGGGCGGCAGCGCGATTGTCGGCGCTCGCATAGAGGACTACGAGGTCAGGCTTCGCAGCAAGGATGGCCTCGACATTCGGCCGCAATCCGGAGCCCAGATCGGGTACAGCCTCTGCCGCCGGCGGGTAGTGGTCCCAGTGCGTACGGCCGACGAGTCTATTACCAGCACCGAGCGCAAAAATCAGATCGGTGGTGGCCGGATTGAGAGATACAACGCGCTGCGGCGACTTCCCCCGCACGATCGCGTCGCCGAAATCGTCCGCCTGAAGCGCACGGGACGCCTGGTCGGGCTGACACGCTCCTGTGACGAGGGCGAGTACGAAAGCAATCGGAGCAGCGCGCAAAAAAGGCATTCTCCTGGGAGAATGCCTGCAACGTCAACACGCCACAGAGGACGGGTCGAGCGCCACCAGCACCTCCCCCGAGGTTCTGAAAACGTGGCGCGAGCGAAAGTCGTCTCCTGGCTCCGGGCCGCGCTGCTCACCTTCCCGGCGTATCTCCGCCAGTGGTACTACGAGCGCGCGTTGTGTTGCCCGATACAGTGGCGGGGCCGCGCCGGCATTTCACCGGTTTCCGTGGCTCCCGCTCGCGAATCAATTGTGATCGAAGCTTACCGTCGTCCAAGCGCCCGTGCAAGCGCCAGGATCATCGCGGCTCCGAAAATCGCGGTGAGTGCGATCATGAATTTCGGATCGATTTCCCCTTTTGCATCGACCCGGGGTAGATCGATCACAGCGACCGATCCGGCTGTCACGTCGTCCGCGAGAAATCGTCGGAAACTCCTGCTCTCCAGCGCGACGGCTGCCTTCTCGACGAGTTTGGCACCTGAGACACTGCCCTTCTCCTCCTCGATCAGCACTTCCAGAATCTGCGTGTCGCGCACAGTCGGAAAACTCATCGGAAAGGCGCTCGCCGGTACGCTGTAGCTGAACGAAAGTTGCTTGAGACCCGGAGCGATCGGTGCATACACTCTCGCCGCTCCGTCAACGAACCTGACTGCTGCCGCGGGAATATCACCCTGGGAAACCTGGAGGTTGTTCGCTTGCTGGGGATACGGCACCGACCACACTGCGCCGTCTCCAGCGGACGGAGCAATTCGCGTGACCGAGCTGTCATTTGCGAGTTCGTAGACTTCGGTGACCGTGCGCGTGGCGTTCGCGTCTGCGGCCGATACTATGAGATGGTGGCCACGCACGCTGATGGGGACCGGCCCGGAGGTAGTGTCGAACACAGCAATTTCCGCCTCCGCCCCCTGCACGACGTTATGTGCGAGGGGCGGAGTGAAATAGGCTACTCCCCCGTACGACGCGGACACGAAATAGATGGCTCGTTCGTCGCCAGTCCGCTGGAAGTCGAACCTGTATTGCCCTTGAGGGTCCGCGCGAACCGAATCGAGTGGCGCCGCACGGTCCGAACCGACGCGGTGAAGCGTTACCCAGACGTTCGGAACGGGCAGCATGCTTTTCGCGCCGGGGCGAACGACCTGCCCCGCAACGCGCTGAGGACCGGCCAGCACGTCCTGATCGCTGGTCTTCGTGCCGTCCTGCAAGCCGCCGGGCGGACTCGGATCCTGCGCCGCCGCGAGACTCACCGCGAGCAACAGGATGAAACTAGATATTGAACTTCCCAAAATCTTCGGGGCGCAAATTCTCGAGGTAGCTCTTGAGCTGTTCGGGAGTCATCTCGTCGTCGGCCTGCAACGGAGTTGCTCCCGGCGTCGAGTAGGTTTCGCCAACCTCGGCGGAGTCCTCGAACTCGATGGCGGTGAGGAGCGAATCCTGAGCGTACATCGGTGCAGCAAACCGCAACGCGATTGCGATGCTGTCGGACGGACGCGCATCGATGTTGATCACCTCGTCACCGCGATGGATCTGCAGTTCCGCGTAGTATGTGCGATTCTCGACTTTCGTGATCTGAACGCGCCGGAGCGAGCCGCCGAGCCCGGTAATCAGGGTCTTGCACAGATCGTGAGTGAGGGGCCGCTCGCGGCGAAGATTGCTCATCTCAATAACGATCGACTCTGCTTCCGACTGGCCAATCCAGATCGGAAGCAGGCGCTCGCCGCCTTTCTCCCTGAGTATCACGACATAGGAGTTGTTGGACCGGTCGAGGCCGAGTCGCATGACTTCCACTTCTACAAGCTGCATTTTGGGAATGTAACGTCCGGTTCATTCGCCATGAAGGATGTCGTTCCGCAGGGCGAGTAACAGCAATCAGGGAGGAGTGGGAGAAGAAGCGAGCGAGGGGAGACATTTCTGCGAAGGCGCCGCTGTAACACTGTTTTTTTGGGGACGGCGGAGAGACCTGTCTGACTGTCCCGGCGTACATGGTCCCTGTCTTCCAACAAGAACCGAACTGACAGAGCGGCGCCTTCGCAGAATTGTCTCCACTTTCTCGCCGGGCTCCCGATGCTCCCTGATTGCAGTTTCCGCCGTTGATTCTCCGACTCGGCGAGAAAGCGCCTTTACGCAGAAGGACCGCACCTTTCGGAACGGTCTTCCTGAATTCCCCAGCGAGGCCTGTTATCGCTTCGCCGCCTTCTGCAACTGCTTCACACGGTCAGTGCGCTCCCAGGTAAAGAAGCTGAGCGCATTCTTTCCACGGCCGGTTTTCTCGGGCTCTCTCCCGAAATGACCGTAGGCGGCGGTTCGCTCGTAGATCGGGCTCTTCAGCTCCAGGTCGGCAATGATGCCTCGAGGCGTGAGGTCGAACACTTCGCCGACAGCCCGCATGATCGCCGCTTCCGGAACAGTATTGGTGCCGAACGTATCCACCATCACGGACACGGGCTTGGCGACGCCAATTGCGTACGCGAGCTGCACTTCACAGCGGCGGGCGAGCTTTGCCGCAACGATGTTCTTGGCGACCCACCTCGCGGCGTAGGAAGCACTTCTATCGACCTTCGATGGATCCTTTCCGCTAAACGCTCCGCCGCCGTGCCTGCCCATTCCGCCGTACGTGTCGACAATGATCTTGCGACCGGTAAGCCCCGCATCGCCCTGAGGCCCACCCACGACGAAACGACCAGTCGGGTTGATGTGGTACTTGATATCCTTCGAACGCATCGCCTTCGGAATGACAGGCTCGATGACGTCGGATATGATTGCCTCGTGCAGCTTCTTGTTGCTGATCGAGTCGCTGTGCTGGGTCGATATCACGACCGTGTCCACCGCGACCGGAACTCCATCCTCATAAACGACGGTAACCTGAGACTTGCCGTCGGGCCTGAGCCAATCCCCACCGCCATTCCGCCGGCACTCGGCGAGTTGGCGTGTAAGACGATGAGCGAGTACGATCGGCAGGGGCATCAACTCCGCGGTCTCGTCGGATGCGTAGCCGAACATCATACCCTGATCGCCGGCACCGCCGGTGTCTACGCCCTGCCCGATGTCTCGAGATTGGCGGCCGATGGTGCTGATGACTGCGCACGTCTTGAAGTCGAACCCGTAGCTCGCATCGGTATAGCCGATGCGCTCGATGGTCCTGCGAACGATGTCCGGGAACGAAACGTAGGTGGAAGTGGTGATCTCGCCGGCCACACATGCAAGGCCAGTAGTTACAAGTGTCTCGCATGCAACACGAGCGTCAGGATCGTCAGCCAGGATTGCGTCCAGAATGGCGTCCGAGATCTGGTCAGCTACCTTGTCGGGATGACCCTCGGTAACGGACTCAGAGGTAAAAAGATGTCGATCGAGCACGATATCCCTCAGGATTGGGACAGGGAGAAGCGGACTGCGGGCACGCCGTACGATTCGTGCCGGCATTGGTCTTAAGGTCCACCGAATCCTTCAAACGTATTCCCATCAACCGACTCGGGCAACCCATCGCGCAGAAACTCCGCGTCGCCGAACGCTGCTAGCAGCCGACTCCTGAGCTCCCTCTCTGAATCTCGCGCTGTTTTCGTCCCGAGCGCGGCAGTGGCCGCCTCCGCAGCTACGCTCGCACTGACCCCGCGCACGATCCGCTTCACAAGCGGGACCGACCGTCCGGCCACACTCAACTGCCTCACTCCAAGGCCGATCAGAGCGAACGCCATGATCGGCTGAGACGCCATCTCTCCACACACACTGACGTCGAGACCGCTGGCGTGCCCCACTTCCACCGTCCGCTGAATCAGCCTGAGCACCGCGGGATGTAGCGGAGTAAAACGGCTGGCAAGATTCGCGTTTCCACGATCTACGGCGAGCGTGTACTGCACCAGATCGTTGGTACCAATGCTGAAGAATGCGACGTCGTCGGTGAGTGTATCGGCGGCGACGGCGGCTGCGGGAGTTTCGATCATCACTCCGAGAGGCAGATCGTGACGATACTCTACGCCGCGCGCGTCGAGCTCGGCGGCCGACTCCTCGAGCAATCGCCTTGCCTGCCTGACCTCGTCGACAGTCACAACAAGCGGCAGCATTATTCGCACGTCTCCGTGCATTGCCGCACGTAGCAGTGCGCGAAGCTGCGCCTTGAAGAGTTCCGGTTCGTCGAGGCACATCCTGATCGCGCGCCACCCGAGAAAAGGGTTGGGCTCGGTGGGATAGCCACCGACGGGGAGTTTGTCTCCACCTACATCAAACGTGCGAATGACGACAGGCTTGTCTCCAAACGCCTCGACAACTCGTTTGTAGGCCCTGTATTGCTCTTCCTCATCCGGCATGGTCGCGCGCCCGACTACGAGGAACTCCGTCCGCATGAGACCAACGCCCTCCGCCCCCGAGTGCGCTGCTGCCTCTGCTTCCTCAGGGAGATCGACATTCGCGCGCAACGTTATTCGAACCCCGTCGAGCGTCACCGGCTCCGCGTCAACCAGTCCCTGAAGCTCCGCGGTGTCGGCCTCCTCCCGTGACTGCCGATCGGAATAGGCTGCGATCTGGGCAGCCGACGGATTGGCGATCACCACGCCGGAAGAGCCGTCGAGAATTATCTCGTCTCCCGAATGCAGCTTGAGGGTCGCATCGCGCAGACCGACAACCGCCGGCAATCCAAGAGAACGCGCCAGAATCGCCACATGAGAGGTGCGGGTGCCGGCATCCGTCGCGATGGCCGCAATCGCATCGCGATCGAGTTGTACCGTCAGACTCGGAGTCAGATCGTGAGTGACGAGGATAGCGTTCGTTCCCTTGGGAACGTCTACGGGATCGTGATCGGGAAGCCCGAGAAGAATTGAAACAACGCGGATGTGGACGTCGGTCAGGTCACCGACACGTTCGCGGATCATGGGCTGCGTGTGGCGCGCGAAATTCTGTCGCCATTCGATGAGCACGAGGTCGAAGGCTTTTTCGGCGCCCAGGTTCTGTCGGATCAGCGCCTCCACGCTTCTTATCAGCTCGCCATCGGAGAGAATCGCGACCTGTACTTCGAAGATGGCGGCCTCCTCGGGCCCCGCGTGCTTCTCGGCGCGCTGCTTCACCTGCATCAGTCGTCGCCTGGCCTGGTCGAGCGCGTCGTGAAGTCGCTCCAGCTCGGCCGGGATCGCCTCATCGGAGACGATGCGATTCGGCACATCCGGCACTTCCCAGAGAAGGAGATGCACCGGCCCGATGACGATCCCCGGCGATGCCGGCATGCCGATGAGCTTGCCGTCTCCATGATACTGATGCACGTCTATTCCCCGAACCCGGCGGCAACAACCGCCGCAAGTGCGTCGAGCGCGGCCTGCTCGTCCTCTCCTTCCGCGCGGATGAGAATGCTCGAACCACACTCCGCAGCCAGCATCATCACTCCCATGATACTCTTGCCATTTACTTCGAGATCGTCGCGGATAATCGTGATATTGCAACGGAATTTTGCCGCGCACTTGACGATTTCGGCCGCCGGGCGCGCGTGGATGCCTTGCTTGTTAACAATCGTCACGCTGCGTTCTACCATTACCGGATCACAGAGAAAAGAACGAACAGCGCGAGAACCGCGAGCGATATCCTCCATCCTTCGAACCTCCCTCCGAAGCGGGCGAGCACAACTCCACCTGCCATTGCAAGAAGAATGATTCCGACGGCGAGAAATCCTTCGCCTCCGATCACTTGTTCCGCCGCCAGCGGAATGGTTATTCCGGCGATCAATGCGGCGGCCGTACCGACGTACTCCGGTCCCTTTCTCAGAACCGGGTGTCCCAGCGCGTCCGCTACACGCAATCCCCGCTGGAAACCGACGCGCAGGCCCCATGCCCGCAGGACCAGATGGCCGATGTTATAGGTGATCAGAAAAATAGCGATGACTGCCGTTGGTCGCGCACCGACACCAAACGCTCCGAGCGCGATCAGTGAACACAACGGCAGCCAGCTCGCCCACACCAGGCGGTCACCGACGCTGCCGAGCGGACCGCCGAGCGCCGTTCGAAAACGCTCGATCATTTTCGCGGGCACGCCATCGAGCTCCGCGCGCGCGAGTGCTCCGACGGCGACGCCGGCGAGATACGGATGCGCGTTGAAGTATCTTGCCTGTCGGCCAAGCGCATCTGAATAGGGCTTTCCCCTCATGCCGCCAGGCAGCAACCGTAGCGCCGGTTCGGTACAAAAAGCGATTCCGTTGCCGAGCATGGTCTCGTAATTCCACGAGCCCTGAACGGCGAACAGGCGCAGGTACATGCGGAACCAGATTCCAAACGGCAGAGTATGTGCGTCGTTCTTCGCCAAATCCCGGGGCGGCGTCAACGCATCACCAGAATCGTGGTACCGATCGCCAGTCCGGTGACGAAAAGCAAGCGCGCGCGGCCAACGCTGTGGAAGATCTTCCATACCGCGCCTGCCGACACTGCCGCAACGATCGCCACGACTGCGCCGCGGGAATACCTGGCATCGGTGCCCCACGTCCCGACGATTGCGTCCATCAACGGGGTGAACGCGAGCATGGCGACAAATGTCACGAGGAAGCCGCGAACCAGGTCGCCAGTCAGGCCGTAAAGCTGCAAGCCGGTGACGGCGTCGCTCGACCCTTTATCCAGTTCAGACCGATAGCGCGTGGCGCGCGAAGCGTTCAGGCGGCGTAACCAGACCATGCTCCGCCCGCTCAACATCGCAGTGACGAGCGCGGCGAGGAGACTTGCGGCGAGTGCACCGGCCGGATCACCCGGCTGTGCTGCGAACAGCGCGCCACCTGCAACGCTCGCCGAACCCCACTCGGGATACCGCGACGCTCCGAACGGCAGCATCTCGAGAGCGAGAAGCTCGAGCACAGCTCCCATCACAAGGCCGGCAGGAGCGTTTCCGATAAAGGCTCCGGCAATTGTTGCTGCAACGATGGGGCGCGATATCATCGCCTGCGGGAATGTCACCACATCCATCCCGAGCACAGCGCCGAGAATGGCAATAGGGAGAACGTCAACAAGTATCATGCGGAGCGACTCGCTTCGGAATCGGTCGCGAACATCTCCGTGAGCGGCACCTCGCGCGCCGCAGGTACGTCCTGCGCAGTGACCTTCACTCCGCTCAGTGCGATTGCGCGAAGTTGAGCTTCCTCGTCGGGCGCGAGAAACACGTAGCGCAGCCGGGGCGTTCTTCCCGCGCGATGGTGAATGCCACCGATATTTACATGTCCGATGGACGGCTCCTCCTGAATGAGCCGTTGCATGGTCGCGATGTCGGGCGAGACGAGAAGTCCACGTCTCAAGTCGGAAACGTACAAATGGTGGTCACGCGCTGCGGTCGCGACATCGGCGAAGATGATCTCCATTTCGGGGGGCACACCCATTCGATACAGGTCCTGCTCCCAGTCGCAACACGCGACATTCTCATCGACCAGCACGATGAATCTGATGTCGAGTGGCTGACCCCAGCCTACAACCACCTGGCCATGGATCAGGCGGTCGTCGATCCGGTACAACGCAATCGACACTACTCTCCTCCGTAGGCAACAAGTGCTGCCCGCCCCTTGTCAGCCGAACGCTTCGCCGCCTCACGCGGATCGGCATCGGCCTGGAACACAAACTCGAGCAGGGTTGCGAGGTTGGCCGCTGTGACGAGGACTATTTCGGGATCCAACCGCATCAACCGCCGGACCGCCAGCGTTGCGCTGCCTCCAGGAAGGTCGGTGAAGAACACGCGAATGCCCGCGTCGGCCGCTGCGGTTCGAAAATGCGCCTCGATGTCGGGGCCGCTGAGCCCGCTGTTGGAAATTGCGAGGAACACGCCGCCACGACCGGATATCAGCTGGACGGCGCTGACGAGCCCGTCGGCAAACGAGCCGTGGCCGGCGATGATCGCGCGCGGCGTCGCAGGCGAAGCGGCTTCTCCCAACGTGGTCGCGCTACTCGTCATCTTCCTGCAGGTACTCTCTCACATTGCCCGCTGCGGCCTGCTTCATTCGCCCGATCAGTCGCTCATTGAACACCTGGGCGGGATTGATACCCGAGTATCTCAACAAATGGTTCAGCGCAATTACCTCCGCGATCACCGTGATGTTCTTGCCGGGATTGAGCGGCACAGTGATGAGTGGTATCGCAACGCCGAGAATCGTCGTCGTCTCGGTATCGAGGCCGATGCGTTCGACGACAGCATTCTGATTCCATTCCTCAAGACGGACAACCACCTCGATCCGCTTCTGTTGGCGCACGGCTCGCACGCCGAAGATGGCGGGGATGTCGATCAGACCGACTCCCCGGATTTCCATATGGTGATGCTGCAGTTCGTGACCCTTCCCGATGAGAACTTCGTTGCCCCGTCGCGTCGCGATTACAAGGTCGTCCGCAACGAGCCGATGGCCGCGCTCGACTAGATCGAGAACGCACTCGGATTTTCCGATGCCGCTCTGCCCGGTGAAGAAGAGCCCGACTCCGAAAACATCGGCAAGGGAGCCGTGAAGGGTTGTCGTCTCGGCGAACTCTCCTTCGAGCGCCGGCTTGATGCGCCGATAGAATTCGGCCGTCTTCAGCCCGGTCCGCAGCAGGGGGACACCCGCACGCATTGCCGCCTCGTGAAGGCCCTGGGGAGAATCCTGATTCTTCGTGACGATAACCGCCGGCACTGCGAAGCTGAAAAAACTGGCGAGGATCCGCTGTCTTTCGCCGGCCGCGAGGGAGACGAGATAGGTGATCTCGGTCTCTCCGAGCACCTGCAGCCGCTCCGCGACGAATCGATCGATATATCCCGCGAGCGCAAGGCCCGGACTCGATATGTCCGAGTTGGGAATGACAGTGTCGAGACCGACACCGTCCCCTATGTCGTGGAGGTTTAGTGAGTCTCCAGAGCGCTCCAGAAACTGGCGAACGGTCAGATTTCGGCTCAAGCGGTAACCACCTTCACCCGCACGGGGGCGCGTCGCGCGGATTTGCGCGAACTGCGAATCCTGCGTATCTGGACGTTGAGTTTTTCCATTGCCTGAGCCAGCGCCGGCCCGAAAAATCCTGCTTCTCCGCGGGCAATCAGCTCTCGCTGACGGGGCGCATGAAAAACGATTTCGACACGCTTCACGGGTCCATCTTGCTCAAAGCGAATGATGGCGTCAACCGCGCGCTCCAGACGCAAGCCCGCACGACGAACGGCAGCCTCGGCACGCTTTCGCATGGGGCCCGAGACAGTGGCGTGATGTGCGTGAAAGATTATTTCCACTTCTGATTGCCTCTCTGCACCACTTCCTGCAGGTGCGATATGGTTAAATCCGCTGAATGATCCCACGTAAACCCTTCGGCAAAACGCCTGCCCGCGATTCCAAGCGCCTCGACCCGCGCGGGTGCGTCTGCTATCTGTTTCATCGCACGCGCAAGCGCGACGGTGTCACCGTGTGGAACCAGAACACCCGTCTGCCCGTCGATCAAGGATTCGCGGAGGCCCGGGGAATCGCTCGCGATGACGGGAGTACCGCAGGCGGCAGTTTCGAGGTTCGTGAGACCCCACCCTTCTTTCGGTGATGCAAACACGCTTGCCCACGCCCTTCGAAGCAGATCTCGTTTCTCTTCCGCCGAAATAAACCCGGCGAAACGCACTCGATCGGCAATGCCAAGCGTATGCGCCAGCTTCTCGAGGTGATCGCGGTAGTCACCTGCACCCGCGATCTCGAGCCGCGAGCCGCGATGTGAGAGCGTGGCGAACGCCTGAAGAATGAGATCTACTCCCTTGTAGCGTTTAAGGCGTCCGACATAGACGAACAGAGGCTCCGGTGCCCGCGACCCCGACAACGGGGTGAAGAAGGTGGAATCGATTCCGTTGTGAATTACCCGAATCGTTTCCCTCGGAATTCCGCGCGCAACGAGATCGTCTGCCGTGCTCTCGCTGACAGCCTCGAACGGACGTCCGGCATATGCCGCCGGAATTCCGCGTTCCGCGAGCCATACAATTGCCGCCATGGGCCCTGGCGCCTCGCGAAAGATCGTCGTTCCGAAAAGATGGTGGACGAGTCCGACTACCGGCGGGCCCCAGCGCGGCGTATAAAGCGGGACCTTGTTGAGGTCCTCCACGATGACATCGTAGCCCTGCGCAAACAAGCGCTCGCGAAAGTATCGGCGCGCGACAAACTGAAACGAGTAACGAGTGCCGACGCGGTGAACGTCGATTCCGTCGAGAAATGCGCGCGACGCGCCACCTTTCCATCCGCTCGCAAGCAGGTCTACGCGATGGCCCCGCGCTGCAATCCGCCCGAATATTTCATGAAGGTGAACTTCCGCGCCTCCAGAATGCGGGTTCTCGCGGTCATTCCAGTTGACGACCAGTATCCGCACTAAAGCACGCCGGCTCGCCGGGCGTAGGCGTCAAGAACGCCGTTGACGAACCGCGCGCTTGCCGCGGTTCCGAAACGCTCAGCGAGGCGAACGGCTTCCTGGATCACCACTCGGGGCGGGGCCTCGCCGCGCTGAAGTTCTGCCGCGCCGAGCCTCAGGACCGATCGCTCGATCGCTCCTAGCCGCTCGAGCCGCCAGTTATCCGTAACGGCCATCAAGTCAGCATCCAGCTCGTCATGCGACCCCGCAACCGTGCGCACAATTCCGCCCGCGAACTTCCGCTCTTCGGGGCTAACAGCGAGATCGTCCCAGACTTTGACCGCGACCTTGGTGAGGTCCTCGCCAGTACGGAGATCCCAAGCGTACAGTGCCTGCAGCGCACGCGCGCGTCCGCGCGATTCAACTCTCATCAGCAAAATCCATCTGGTCGAGGAGGTCCGCCATTTCCAATGCGGCAAGGGCAGCGTCCCAGCCCTTGTTTCCGTGCTCACCGCCGCAGCGAGCGAGTGCCTGCTCCATTGTATCGCACGTGAGAAGGCCGAATCCGAGAGGAATGTCGGAATCGATCGAGGCTTTGGCGAGTCCGCGCGACGCTTCACCGGCGACGAAATCGAAGTGCGGCGTGTCGCCTCGTATTACGGCGCCCAGGGCCACGATCGCCTCGTACCGCTCGCTCGCCATCGCGCGGCGCACTGCAAGTGGAAGCTCCCACGCTCCAGGGACCCAGATGACGTCAATATCATCGAACGCGACTCCGTGGCGCACACAGGCGTCGAGAGCACCGTCCACCAGCGCGCGCGTTATGGTCTCGTTGAACTTGCTCGCGACGATAGCCAGCCGCCTGCCGGCACCGACAGGATTACCCGCAAACTCGGCCATTCAGGAAGCGAGCAGGTGTCCGAGTTTCTCACGCTTGGCGTCGAGATAGCCAGCGTTTTCTGCAGTTGCGGTGGGCACTATCCCCACGCGATCCTCAACCTGAAGTCCGTATCCTTCGAGACCGACGAGTTTGCGCGGATTGTTCGTAAGGGGACGGATTCGTTTGAGACCGAGATCGAGAAGGATCTGCGCGCCGATCCCATAGTTGCGGAGATCCGGCTTGAACCCGAGTTGCTCGTTGGCCTCCACCGTGTCGGCGCCCGTGTCTTGAAGCTCGTAGGCCTTGAGCTTGTTCAGCAACCCGATGCCCCGGCCTTCCTGATCGAGATAAACGATCGCTCCGCGCCCTTCGTCGGAAATCATTTTCATCGCGGTAGTCAGCTGCCACCCGCAGTCGCACCTGAGCGAATGAAACACGTCGCCGGTAAGACACTTCGAATGCATTCTAACGAGGACACTATCGCCGCCCTCGGTGACGTCGCCGAGCACCAGCGCGACGTGCTCGTGGTGGTCTACATCATTGCGGTACCCGATAACCTTCCAGACTCCGAACTCGGTCGGCAAGCGCGCCTCTGCGACCCGGTGCACCAGTCGCTCCGACTTGAGCCGATACGCTACGAGTTGAGCGACAGTGATGAAGGTGAGGCCGTGCTCGCGCGCAAATTTCTCGAGCTGTGGACGCCGCGCGGTGGTGCCATCCTCATTGAGTACTTCACAGACGACGCCGGCCGGAATCAGGCCAGCAAAGCGCGCGAGGTCGACAGCGGCCTCGGTATGTCCAACGCGCTGAAGAACCCCGCCGTCGCGCGCGCGCAGTGGCGGGATGTGGCCGGGACGCCGAAGATCGGCGGGCACCGTCGCGGGATCGACCGCAACCTGAATCGTCTTCGCGCGATCCTGCGCGCTGATTCCGGTAGTCACACCGAACCGGCCCGCAGCGTCGATGCTGACGGTGAAGGCGGTGCGCTGTTCCTCGGTGTTCTCCTCGCTCTGCTGAGGAAGCTGAAGCTGGTCGGCACGCTCGCCAGTGAGAGCGAGGCAAATCCATCCGCCGGCCTTCCGTATCATGAAATTTATGAGCTCAGGCGTAACCAACTGAGCGGCGCAAATGAGATCGCCCTCGTTCTCGCGGTCTTCGTCGTCCGCTACGAGGATGAGCTTCCCTGCCCCGATGTCGGCGATCGCCTGCTCGACAGTTCCGAATTGCATCTATATGCCCCTGTGCCGCCCGAAAGCGGCTACCGGTTCAGGTAAGGCGCAACCAGCCGATGGACGTACTTTCCGATCACATCGGTTTCGACGTTGACCCTGCTCCCTGTTCTCAGCTCTCCAAGAGCGGTGTGGCGCAGGGTATAGTCGATGAGCGCCACCTGCAACTTATCACCTTCGAGGCGGTTAACGGTAAGACTGACTCCGTCGAGAGTCACAGATCCGTGCAGAACGAGTGTTTCGGCGAGGCCCGGCGGAAGAGTCAGATCGAGCGTGACCGCATCCTGCACCTTTTCAACATTCTGAACAATCCCGACTCCATCGACATGACCCTGGACGATGTGACCGCCAAACCGGCTGTCCGCGCGCATCGCCCGCTCGAGGTTCACCGGTTGCCCCGGCCGCCAATTGCCGATTGTGGTGCGTCCGACAGTCATGACCATGGCAGCCGCCGTGAACCAGCCGGGGCCAAGGTCGAGCACGGTGAGACAGACTCCGTTGACTGCAACGCTCTCTCCGGGCTCGAGCCCTTCGTAGCCGGCGTCGATGCGAAGCTCTACTCCAACTTCTGTGGCAGTGACACGGGCGACCAGTCCTATTTGCTCGACGAGACCGGTGAACATCAGGGTTTCCTCGCTGCATAGACCGTCATCACGTCGTCGCCGAGTTTTCTGACATCGAGCAGTTCGAAACGCGGTGCCTGTTCGATATCCAGCGGCGCGATCGCAGAAAAAGCTCCGAGCGCGCCACCGCCGAGCACGATCGGCGCGCGAAAGATGACAAGCCGGTCTACATATCCGCCCGCAAGAAAGGACGCAGCCAGGCCGGCACCCCCTTCGACAAGAATCGACGCGATGCCCCGGCCGCGCAACTGTCTCAACGCATCTCCGAGATCGTGCGCGGTTACCGACTTGACTCCGCTCCTCACGAGATCAGCCGACAGTTTCGTCGTGTTGGCAGTCACGAGCAATGTAGGCGTCTCACCAGCTGTCGTTCCGAGAAAGCTCGTCGCCGGGAGGCGGGCAGTCCGGTCGAACACGACCCGTGTGGGGGTTACGCGAGGCGGGGGGGTGGTGCGAGCGGTCAGTTGAGGATCGTCCGTGATCGCGGTCTGGACTCCAACCGCGATCGCGTCACTATTCGCCCTCATGAGATGGACAATAGCGCGCGACTCCTCATTGGTGAGCCACCCCCTTGTGCGCTGCTCACCGGCAATCGCACCGTCGAGGGAAAGGGCCAACTTGAGAGTTACCCATGGAAGCGAAGAACTCACTCGGTTGAGGAACGCTGCATTCAACTCGCGAGCTTCCCTCTCGCGAATGCCGAAGTCCACTTGTATGCCGGCGGCTCGAAGGCGCTCGGCGCCCCCGGAAGCCACGGGGTTTGGATCGCGTACTGCTGCTACAACCCGACGAATGCCAGATGCGATGATCGCCTCGGTACATGGCGGATTGCGTCCGTGGTGATTGCACGGCTCCAGGTTTACATAGAGGGTTCCACCAACTGCGCGCGACCCAGCTTCGCGGAGCGCGATCGCCTCGGCGTGCAGGTCTCCAAAACGCTGATGAAATCCCTCTCCTGCGTTCTCGTCCCCGCCGAAAACGACAGCCCCGACCATTGGGTTTGGCGCCGTCTGCCCCCAACCGCGCGCAGCCAACTCGAGCGCGATCGCCATCCGCGCAGTATCGACGGAATCTTGCGCGTCCGCGCCCAGACCATGGCCCTGGTCGATGTCGTCATCAGCCAATCGCCACCTCGCCGTTCCCCGGCCTGACCTCACCCATCACCCAGCCAACCACGCCGGCAACGCGAGCACCAGCAATAATCGCGTCGGCGTCCCCCGGTGATGCGATCACGACCATTCCGACACCCATGTTGAATACACGGTACATCTCCGCCCGGTCAACGCTTCCCGCTGATTCGAGCACCGCGAAAACCGTCGGTATCTCCCAGCTCGACGCATCGATAACCGCGTCGAGCGAGCCGGTCACCGCACGATTGAGATTTCCAGGTAGCCCTCCGCCTGTGATGTGAGCCATGGAGTGAATGCGCGCCAGCACAGGACGGAGCGCGCGAAGATACGAGCGATGGACCGAGAGCAGCACATCTGCAACCGATGCTTCGACATCGGGGAATGGGTCGTCATGCCGTAAACGGAGTCGTTCGGCGACGATCTTTCGCGCCAGCGAATACCCGTTGGTGTGAAGGCCCGAGCTTTCGAGTCCGATCAGAACGTCTTTTGCTCTCACACGCGCCGGACCAAGAATGGAGTCTTCCTCGACGACGCCAACAATGAAGCCAGCGATGTCGTAGTCGGGAGGCGTGTAGAGGCCCGGCATCTCCGCCGTTTCGCCCCCGACGAGCGTGCACTCGTTCTCCCTGCATCCAGCGACGACTCCAGTGACGACCGCCTCGAGCACGGCCGGATCGAGAGATCCGAACGCAACGTAGTCCAGGAAAAATTGCGGCAATGCCCCCTGCACCAGAATGTCGTTGGTGCAGTGATTCACCAGGTCATGCCCGACGGTGTCATTGCGACCTGTCTCGATCGCGACTTTGACCTTCGTGCCTACTCCGTCGGCGCTCGATACGAGCACTGGACTCCGCATGCCCGCTGGCATCCGGAACATTCCCCCGAATCCTCCAAATGCTCCCAACGCTCCCACCGTGCGCGTGGACGCGACAAGCTTTGCAATCCGCGACATGGCGTCGTCCGAAGCACGAAGATCTACCCCCGCACTCCGGTAGTGGAGCGCGTCGTTGCTCAAGCGGGCAGCTCCTCCTCGAACGCGACGAGCTGGCGAAGCTCGGTGATGCGGGCGTCGATCTCGGGCCGCGTGAGACTCATGAGCCGCTCGATGGAAAACTTCTCCACCGCGAACGATCCCATGGCGGATCCGTACATCACGGCGCGCCGCATGTTGGCTTCGCTCAGGTCACCCGTGCGAGCAAGATATCCGATGAACCCGCCCGCGAAGGAGTCTCCGGCACCGGTGGGATCGAAAACATTCTCGAGCGGAAACGCTGGAGCAAAGAAAATGCTGTCACGATTGAACAGGAACGCGCCGTGCTCGCCCTTCTTGATAATCACGTGCTTCGGCCCGGCGTCCATTATCCACCTCGCCGCCTGGACGAGGTTGACCTTCTCGGTAAGCTGCCTCGCCTCGCCGTCATTCAGCGTCACCAGGTCTACGTGACCAAGGAGCTCGACAATTTCGGGACGGCGGCTTTGAATCCAGAAATTCATTGTATCGCACGCGACGAGCCTGGGCCGATGGACCTGCTTCAGCACGTCGAGCTGCAGCCGCGGGTCGATGTTGCCGAGGAAGACGAACGGTGCGTTCCGGAACTGTTCGGGAATCTTGGGACTGAATCGCGAGAATACGCCGAGATGAGTTTCGAGCGTCTCGGCGGAGTTGAGATCGTGACTGTAACGTCCGCGCCACCTGAACGACTGGCCATCAGCGTGCTCCAACCCCGCAAGGTCCACTCCGCGTGCGGCAAGCGGTTCAAGTTTTTCCACGGGATAGTCTGTGCCCACAATACCGACGAGCTGGACGGGGGTAAGGAGACTGGCCGCTGCGGAGAAGAACGTCGCCGACCCGCCAAGAACGTCATCGGCTTTTCCGAATGGAGTTTCGACCGAATCGAGCGCGACCGATCCAACTACGAGTACCGACATTGTATTGAGTTGAGGTTGTTGTCGTTGCGGCGTTACATGCGCTCGGGGGCGCTGATTCCAAGAATACCCAGGGCGTTCCGAATCACGATTTGCGCGGAACGCGCAAGCGCGAGTCGCGCGCGCAGGATTTCCTCGCGCTCGCCCAAAACATGGTGCTTGTGATACCACAGATGCGCGAGTCGCGCCGTCTCGGTGAGGTATGTCGTGATCCGGTGCGGCTCGAGCGAGCCGGCTGCGCCCGCGACTGTCTGCGGAAAATCGGCAAGCGCCTTGATAAGTTCCTGTTCCTCGGGTTCGCGAAGTACTCCCAGATCGATCCCATCAGCCGAAAAAGCGTCGCGGTCGACCTCGCCAACCCGAAAAATGCCGCACATTCGCGCGTGCGCCATCTGCACGTAATACACTGGATTTTCTTCGGATTGCTTGAGGGCGACGTCGATGTCGAATACCAGTTGCGAATCGCTTTTCCGCATGAGGAAGAAGAAACGCACGGCATCGCGCCCAACCTCGCTGATCAAATCTCTCACGGTGACATAGCTGCCGGCGCGCTTGGAGATCTTCACTTCTTCGCCGCTCTTCATCACGGTCACCATCTGATGCAACACATACTCCGGGTAGTCGGGCGCAATTCCCATGTTCAGCGCCTGGAGCCCTGCGCGTACACGCGTGGTCGTGGAGTGGTGATCAGCTCCCTGAACGTCGATCGCCCGACGGAAGCCCCGCTGCCACTTGGTGACGTGATACGCGACGTCCGGTAGAAAGTATGTGTATGTCCCATCGCGCTTGCGCATGACGCGATCCTTGTCGTCGCCAAACTCGCTTGTCTTCAGCCAGAGCGCGCCATCGGACTCGTATGTCATTCCGCCAGCGTTCAATGCCGCGACAGTCTGTTCAACCTTGCCGTCGGAATACAACGACGACTCGAGAAAGTATTTGTCGAACCTCACGCCGAACGCCTGAAGATCCAGATCCTGCTCGGCGCGAAGGGCAGCGACCGCGTAGTCCTTTATCTTCGTCATGTAGTCGTCACCGGCGGGTGAGCCCTTCGGACCTTCAGCAACGTACCGCGCGGCTATCTCCCTGATGTACTCGCCGTGATAACCACCCTCGGGCACCGGAACGTCGCGCCCGTTGATGGAGTCGATCCGCGCGCTGACGCTATTTGTGAGGTTTTCGATCTGCACGCCGGCATCGTTGTAGTAGAACTCGCGCGACACGTTCCAGCCCGTCCAACTGAGCAGCGTCGCGATGGCATCGCCCAGCGCGGCCTGGCGGCCGTGACCGACATGGAGGGGGCCAGTGGGGTTTGCCGAAACAAACTCTACGTTGACCGCTTGCTCCCTCCCCGCATTGCTGCGTCCAAAGCTTTCGTTGGCGGTGATGATCTCGCGAACTGCCTCCGCGATTCTCGCTGGATCGAGCCAGAAGTTCATGAACCCCGGCCCCGCGATGTCGATCTTTTCCACTGCAGCAGAGGAAAGACGCATTCGGTCGCGTAGCAGGGCGGCGATCTCGGAGGGGCGCTTGCGAAGCGGCCGTGCGAGAGTCATCGCAACGTTCGTCGTCCAGTCACCGAGCGAAGGATCGCGTGGGCGCTCGACGATCGGGTCGACCGTCTCATCGGCGCCAAGCTCGCGTGCTGCAAGGACGAGCTCCGCGCGAATCAGGTCGGCAGAACTCATTCCGCTTTCTTTGGAGCGGGCGCCGGCTTCGGCGCGGGCGCGGCCGGCTTCGACTCTGGTGAAGGCTTCGCCTCTGGAGCGGGCGTTGAATCCGCGGGCTTTGCGGCTGATGCTTCGACAGTGGCAGTGGAGGCTTCTGGTTTAGCCGCAGTGCTCTTGGCGGCCTCGCGCTCTGCTTTTTTCCCGTCCTTGCCGTAGTCGGTGATGTAGAAGCCCGAACCCTTGAAGACGAGCCCGGCGGCGGACATCAGGCGCGCGCCAATTGCTCCGCAGTCCGGGCATTTTTCCTCAGGCTTTGCGGAACCCATGGACCGATAGAACTTTTCGAAATCATGCCCTTCGGGGCAGCGAAACTCATACAACGGCATTCGGAATTGCGGGAAGAGAAGCAGACGGGACGCGAACCATGAAAGTTACCCCGGAGGGAGGCCTGTCTCAAGCGATTCGCGGCAGGGTTTGCGCTAAAGCTCGCGCTAAACCTTGGTTGCGCGAATGGCGATGAAGTGCCCGGTGAGAAATCGCGTCGGTACCGACCGCAGGCGCTCGAATCCCAACAGTACACGTGCCACCGCTGACAAAAATACGCCCTCGGAGAAGTTGGAGAGCATGTTCAACACCGGAATCGCCAGAACCCGCGGGGCGTGCATGATAGCGGTGCAGGTCTCGACAACGAAGCCAGCGTCCTCTACCAGCCGGCGAATTCCCGATGGTCCTTCAGTCTTGCCAACCGGGTACGGCACCAGCCCCGCCGCATGGGTGAGGGCGAAAGGGAGAGAGTTGCGAACGGCGACTACAGGATTGGCGAAGTTGTCCATCGTGAGCAGAAGGACGCCGCCGGGCGCGAGGATGCGCCAAAACTCAGCGAGTGAATCCTCGACCCCGTCGATCGAATCGAAATGATCCAGAGTGGAGAGCGACACTATGGCATCGATGCATTCGTCGGCTATAGGCAAAGACCGCACGTCCGCGCCCAGACAGCTGAGCCGCTCGTGCCGGTGTGCAACTGCGCCCAGTATTCGCGTGGACACATCCATGCCGATCACCACGTCGGCCCGGCTCGCCATCAGCTTGTGGAGGCCTTCGCTTACCGCCTCGTCGAAGAGATCTGTCTTGAGTATCCTGTGGACACGACCGGCTGGCAGCCAGGCCTCTATCATTCGTGCATTGACGGCATCGCTGTGACGCCGCCAAAGCTGCTGCCGCTGCCCTTCGAGCCACTCTCCGGCATAATGATTCCACTCGCCGGTGAGCCGCCGCCGGGGATTGCTCAGCGAACGCGTCACTCGTAATCCGCGCCGGACCCGAGAACGAATCTGAGGCCGAGCGGAGTGAGATTTTCGAGAGAGAGTCTTGTGAGAGAGGCGAGTCTCTCACCTGTTGCCGCGCCGGGATTGGCCGCGGCGAAGAAGGTGGCCATACGATCACCGCGCCCGACGGCACTGCTGGTGGAACCGTCATCCCTGGGAACCGAGGCGTTCGGGAAGAGAACGATGCTTCGTTCGGCGTCGTAGTCGAACCCCTTGATGCTGCAGAGTCGGATCAGGTGACTACGCTCGGCGTCGGTGAGAGGCCGATCCGGTCGGGGCGCAAAGTCGCGAAAAAGCCCCGAAAGAATACGGTAGGACTTGTAGGTGGAGCTGATCATGAACCAGTAGTAATCCCCTTCCGGTGCTGCCGCCATCTCGGAGAACATTTTTCGTACGAGAAGCCGGGCGCCGGCGTACGTAGCGCCGCCTCTCGTATCGGCGCGCGAAGCGGTGTCGCCCGAGTAGAAAGCGACGACCGGGCGTCCAGCGTCATCGAGATAGAGGCGCTTGAGAGTGCTGAAAAGCCACACGTCGCCGCCCTTGGTGTCGGTTCCGACGATCACCCATTCTTTTTCGGCCAAATCCTCCTCGAACTGGTCGTCGGTGACGTTTCCATAGCAGCTCCTGAGCAGGCTCAACATCCGGGCTCGGATGTCCGGGCTGAGAGCGAGAACGGGATGCACTGCGAGCCCGTGGCGATGATCGACCATGGGTGCCGGGAGCCCTGCGCGCGCAGCTGCAAGACGATCAGCCACTCGTCACCATCGAACGATAGACTCGATACTTGCCAGTCGATCCCGGATCAATACGCGGGACGAGGGCAACTTCGAACGTCACACCCGGCCCCACTACGTCGCGCACCGAAGCGCGCATTCGCTCGATCTCTTCTGGTGTCGGGTTGAATCGTGGCACGGCCGTCAGCACGATGCGGTTCAGCGATTCCTGCACGATCTGGTATTGCCCCACCCAGCGCAGCCCATCCTCTCTCAGAGCGGCAGCGATCTCGTACGGGTGCATGATGCGTCCATCGGGCATCGTGAAGTAGTCGACGATCCTTCCACGGATATCGCGAAGTGTGGAGTAAGGCTGGCCGCAGGAGCATGTCTCGTTGCCTCGAGTGACCATGTCTCCGAGCTCATACCGGATGAACGGCATAGCGTATGAATGAAGGGCTGTGCCGACGAGCCTGCCTTCGCAGCCAGGCTCCACCGACACTCCATCCGCAAGAATTTCCGTAACGACTGAGTCGTCGGCTCTGTGATACTCCCCCGTATCCCTGCATTGCCACGCGATGCGGCTGAACTCGTGACAGCCGTACGTGTCGTATACAGGGGCTCGAAATGCCTCCGATATTCGCCTTGCCGCCAATGGGTCGAGAACTTCGGCGCCGGACAGAACGCAGGTCGGAGCCCGCAGGCGAATTCCGGACTGGATGATCACTGCCGCGAGGCGGTCGAGGACCCCCGCATAACCCCCAATCACATCGGGGTGCATTTCGGCCAATTGGCGGATGAGCGCATCGGGTGGCTCAAGGCAGTAGAGCGGACGCACCCTGAACACGCCGAGTGCGTCGAGCATCTTCTCTATCGCGCGGTTCTCGTTCTTCCCCGGCCGGTGATTGAAGGTGGCGATGGCGACCAATGCACGGCTGCCGGCGCCGTAGTAGTGAAGCGATCTGCGCCTGACGATGCCGAGCGTGCGCTCCTCGACCCACGAGCGACGAATCATGAATGGTTCGCCGGTCGACCCGCCGGTCATATGGGTGATGAGCTTGTCAGGATTCACTCCGCGAGCAATCAGATCGCTCGCCGGACAGTCGCGCAGGTCGGCCTTCGAGCTAACCGGAATGAGATGCAGATCGCCCGCACTGCGAATGTGTCTCGGATGAACTCCGACGCGATCGAAAAGAGACCGATAGTACGGCACGCGATCGTATGCGTGGGCGACGATGCGCCTTAGAGCGCGATCCTGAAATTCCCTGAGGACGGATCGCGACGAACGGGAATGCCTCAGGAACGCCGCCGCACTCGCAATCGTGGCCGGCCACGCACCTGCCCTGCGAGCGATCTTCGGGGAGGGGCGAAGCACAGGGCCCGCCGCGAGCGAATCTGTCACCGGCGCACTACAACCGCGGGAATGCCATTGAGAGGCCGCAGCGTCATGCTCGCGCGCGGAGCAATGTCGCGGCCGTCAATCATGCGGAACTCAAACCGTTGCGAAAGCATGGCCAGGATAATGGTGGTCTCCATCATCGCAAACGCCGCCCCGATGCAGACTCGCGGTCCGCCGCCAAACGGGAAGTAAGCGAACCGTGGCAAATTTCCGGTTCGCCCTGTAGCCCAGCGGTCGGGGTCGAACCGGAGCGGGTTGTCGAAGAACCTCTCATCCCGATGCGTTACCCATGGCGACATCATGACTGTTGTTCCCTTTGCGACCCTGCACCCACCAATGGACGTGTCCTCGATCGCCTCTCGGCTCAACAACCACGCGGGCGGATACAATCGCATCGACTCCTTTATCACGGACTGAGCATAAGGGAGCGCGGCGAGGTCTTTCATGCCCAACGCCCGGCCGTTCACAACTGCATCCACCTCGTCTGCCAGTTTTCGGGCGCATTCCTGATGTAGCGACAGCAGATACCATGTCCAGGACAGTGCGAGTGCCGGGGTATCGAAGCCACCAACGAAGAGCGTTATCGCCTCGTCGCGGAGTTGCGATTCATTCATCGCGCTCCCGGAGTCGTCGCGCGCTGTCAGGAGCATTCCCAGTAAGTCGCGTTGTTCGACGCCTGACTCTCGGCGGAACGCGACGACTCCCGACACAAACCGCTCGAGCTCATGCACACCCGCGAGGTATCGCCGAGTGTCTCCAAGCGGCACCCAATCGGGCGCAAACCTCGCCGCGCCCCGACGACTCGCATACCTGTCCATGGTTGACTCAAGCGCGCGGCCGATCTCCGCGGCTCTCTCGGCTACGTCCGCTCCAAAGAGACTTTCCGCAACGATCGACATCAGAAGCACCTTCATTTGCTCGTGAAGGTCGAAGGTGTCGCCGTCGCGCCAGGTATCGAATGTCCCGGCAGCGCGGGATGAAACGACCGATGCGTGCGTATGCAGGGTCGCCGGTTGGAAGGCGGGCTGCGCGAGGCGCCGCTGCCTGCGCCACGATTCGCCTTCGTTCGTGAGCAACCCGTTGCCGAACAGCCGGTGGAGCGCGCGGAGCGGCTTCGCCTTGATGAACGCTTCGCGGCGGCTCACCAACACCTCCTCGATGAGATCAGGGTCGCACACGAGGAACGCATGTGAGCGGCCGAAGCGGAGGCGGGCCATGGGACCATGCTCGCGAGCAGTGCGGTCGAGAAACGCCAGCGGATCACGCGCGAACTCGGGCAGGTGTCCAAAAAATAATGATCCGCGGGGTGCCGTCGGAACGACTGTGGCAGTCACTTATCTCCCGCAGCCTGCATGGAGGCCTCCTTCAGGCGGCCAGCAGCTTGCGTGCTGGTCAAACGAGGAAGTGATTCTCCCTCCAGCGAAGTGCTCCAGTACCATCCCTTCCCGGGCGAGCGAAGGTAGTGATAGGTGCCTGATGTTCTCAACCCCGACCGCGAAAGGATGAGCAAGGCCGCGTGGTTCTCGCGAGCAACAAGCGCGATGCTTCGCTTGAGTCCGTTCGCCTGATCGTGTCGCGCCTGAAAGGAGTTGCGAGCCATGTACACCCCGTGGCCGCGGTGCGCCCGAACCGTAAACGAGTCGAAACTGAAAACGTCGCCGGCGGGGATGTCGAGATACCGATCGAGATAGGGAACGTGAACGAGCCCGGTCGCCGACCAGCATGCGTCGATAATTCGCCCCTCGTGCCATGACGTGAAGCACCTGTGGCCATCTGCAATGCGCTGCTCGATCGGCCCGCGCGCACATTCGGGGCGAAAGCGGAGGTAATCATCAATCTCGCGAACTCCAAGCTGGCGGAACGCAACGTCGATATTTGCGTGATATACGGGAATCTCGGCGGTGTCGAGCGGATAGGACATGAAGACGACGCGGCGATAGAAAGTCGTGAGGGCTCGGGCACCCGTCTCGCGGAGTGCACCCTTGAAGCCGGGGCGGGACCCGTCGCTGAATCGGAGCCAACCCGAGGGGCGGCCCCGGTTGATCACAGCATTCGTGGCCTGGCGCAGACCTGCTGATCCGTTCGACATCACATCCGGGGCGAGTACGATCCCCAGCGGTTCTGGAAGGCCGTTGCAATTTCGCCGACAGTGCACCGTGCGCGTACCGACTCGATGATGAGAGGCATCAAAGGCGTTGCACTCGCCAAGTCCTCGCTCAGCGACGCCGCTGCGCGCTCAAGAGCATCGAGCGACTCGGCGACATCGCCGGCGTTTCGTCCAGCTCGCACATTCGCCAGAGAACGCACCTGTGCTGCTTCGAGCAACGAATAATCCGGCGCACGGATTGGAGGGGGGGGCTCACCATCGGTAAATCGATTGACGCCAACTACAGTGACGGCGCCACTCTCGACACGAAGCTGATGCTCGTAGGCGCTTCGGGCAATCTCCTCCTGAAAAAACCCCGCGGCAATCGCATTCTCGGAACCACCGAGAGCGTCAGCCTTCGCAATGAGGTCCAACGCCTGGCGCTCGAGCTCGCTCGTGAGACTTTCGACGAAATAACTTCCGGCGAGAGGATCGACGGTGTTCGCAATTCCCGACTCATACGCGACGATCTGCTGTGTGCGAAGCGCGAGGGTCGCCGCCTCGGCCGTCGGCAGAGCAAGCGCTTCGTCGTACCCATTTGTATGCAGAGACTGGGTGCCACCGAGGGTCGCGGCGAGCGCCTGGATTGTAACGCGAACAATGTTGTTGAGCGGTTGCTGCGCTGTGAGAGTAACGCCACCTGTCTGGGTGTGAAAGCGCATCCTGCAGCTCGCATCGGAAGCTCCGAACCGCTCACGCAGGATGCGCGCATACATTCGCCGCGCTGCGCGAAACTTGGCTGCCTCTTCAAACAGGTCATTGTGTGCCGCGAAGAAGAACGATAGTCGCGGCGCGAACGCATCCACCTCGAGACCGGCGGCGATTGCGCGAGTCACGTACTCGATCGTATTGGAAAGCGTGAAGGCCAGTTCCTGCACCGCCGTCGCACCGGCTTCGCGAATGTGATAGCCGGAAATCGAGATCGGGTTCCAGTTCGGAACTTCCTCGGCACAGAACCGGAACACTTCCGCGATGAGCCGAAGGCTCGGCTCAGGCGGATAGATGTACGTCCCGCGCGCTATGTACTCCTTGAGTATGTCGTTCTGTATCGTCCCGCTGAGCCTGCTCCTGGCGATTCCCCTCTCCTCGGCGACGACTATGTACATCGCAAGAAGTGTCGCCGCTGTCGCGTTGATCGTCATCGACGTCGACACAGTATCCAGCGGCAGGTCGGCCAGCAGGGCATGCATGTCGTCCACGCTGTCAATTGCCACTCCCGCGCGGCCAACCTCGCCGAGCGAGCGAGGCGAATCGGAGTCGAGCCCCATTTGTGTGGGGAGATCGAATGCGACCGAGAGCCCTGTCTGTCCGGCGGCGAGAAGGTGGCGGAAGCGCTCGTTCGTATCGCGCGCCGTGCCGAAGCCGGCATACTGGCGCATCGTCCAGAGACGGCCGCGGTACATCGACGGCTGCACTCCACGCGTGAATGGCCAGGCACCGGGATCGTTGAGGTCACGATCGTAGTCGGTGCCTGCACCTCCAGGTCTGTAGACTGCTTCGATCGGTATTCCTGACGGCGAAACTTTCTCGACGGGCGCGCCGTCGCTCGGGGTCATCGGGCGGCTAGCGGAATCTCGTCGGATACGGGCTTGCCGATCATCGACGTCGCGATGTCGACGTCTCCCTTGCTGCCGATGTAAAGCGGAGTGCGCTGATGTAGATCGCCGGGCTGAATATCGAGAATGCGGATATCGCCGTTCGTTGCAGCGCCTCCCGCCTGCTCGACGATAAAGGCAAGCGGATTCGCTTCGTACATGAGACGAAGCTTGCCCCGCGGGTTCTTCTCGTTGGAGGGATACGCAAAGATTCCACCGCCGAGGAGGTTGCGGTGAAAGTCGGCGACGAGGGAGCCGACATAACGCACGCTCATGGCCGCTCGCTCACCGTCGAGACCACGGTAGCGGCGCATCAGAGCGCGCACATCGTCCGTCCAGAGTCGTTCGTAGGAGTCATTCACAGACAGATAGCGGCCGGTGTTCGGGATCCGGATGTTAGGATGAGAAAGAAGGAACTCTCCGATCGACGGATCGAGCGTGAATCCGTGCGCACCCTGGCCTGTCGTGTATACGAGCATCGTGCTCGAGCCATAGATGACGTAGCCGGCCGCGACCTGCCGACGGCCCGGCTGCAGCATGTCCTCCATCTCGCCGCGGGCACCGCGAGTGATCTTCTTCACCACCGAAAAGATGGTGCCGACGGGAACGTTGACGTCGATGTTGGAACTTCCGTCAAGCGGATCGAAGAGAAGGCAATACTTCCCGCACCTGAAGTTGTCGGGAATGTGGATGATATCCGGCTCTTCCTCGGAGGCGAGAGCGCACAACCGGCCGCCGTGATCGACTGCCTTGATGATGATCTCGTTTGCGATGACATCGAGCTTCTGCTGCGTCTCACCCTGGACGTTGATGTTCTCGGTCGCTCCAAGAATGTCCGCAAGGCCGGCGCTCCGAACCTTGTTGGCGATCATCTTGGCCGCGAGCGCCATATCGTAGAGAATGCCTGAAAGCTCACCGGTGGCTTCAGGGTGAAGCCTTTCCTGCTCGATGATGTAGCGCTCGATCGTCACGACCGAGGTAGCCGTATGCGTCACCACGTTATGCGTCCTCTCCGGAACTGGTGCGGGTGGATCGCTCAAGGCGTCCGGCGGCATAGCTCCGCGCGTCAACCTCATAGCGATTGGCGTGATATCCTCGCCGCAGACTCTGCCAAATGTAACGGAGCGGGAAACTTCTGGCGTCAGAAAACTGCTCGACGTGACGAAATTCGTGCAATAGCAACTCGGCATCCAGCCGTGTTCCCTGAGAGAGGAAAATGGTCCGGCCCAAGGTTACGGCGGCCACTGTCGCCCGGCCGAGTAGCCAGCCGCCAACCCTGAGGGGCAGGCCCCCGCGGCGGTAACGCAACGTACCCAGCTCAGGCCACCTATCGGTGATTTCAACCGGCAGCACGAATTCGACCCCTGCCAGTTTTCGTTTGACTATCGCGAGATATCCCAAGCTTCGCCGCCTGCCTCAACCGTTAGCCGCCGACCGTCACTTTTGATCACGATAGTGCCTGATCGGTCGGTTCGCATCGTGCTGGCCCCAATCCGACCGAGCGCGGCGAGCACATCCGGACTCGGATGACCGTAGATATTACCATCTCCCACGGAAATCAGTGCCAACGCAGGATTGACGGCGGCGAGGAAGGACTCAGTCGTGCTCGTAGAGCTACCGTGGTGTCCGACCTTGAGCACGTCGGCTCGAATATCCCCCTTCGCATGATCCAGAAGCCACCCTTCCTCCGCAACTTCGGCGTCACCGACGAACAGGAATCTCGTTGATCCGTAGGTGACGAGAGCGATGGTGCTCGCTTCGTTTGGATCTGCCAGCGAGGCGGTCCACGCGGAATCGGGGGCAAGGAACACGACCTTCACATCATCGACTTTCATGGAGTCGCCGGCGTGGACCCGACGCCATTCGACACCAGATTCACGCGCTGCGATCAGCGTTCGTTCGTACACGCCACTGCCCTGGGGGAATGCCGAGTCCCAGAAAACGCGCGGATGAAGTGCGCGGATGACCGATTCCGCTCCGCCCGCGTGATCCGCATGCGCGTGCGACAGAATAAAGGCTTCTACATTTCCGCCGCGACTCATTATGTAAGGGATGATTGCGGCGCGTCCCGCGTCTCCGCTCTTCCACACTCGACCCGCGTCGATGACAATCCATCGACCCTTGTCGGTGCGGATAAGGATGGCATCTCCCTGCCCTACATCGAGCATGTGCAGCTCCATGCCTCCGCGATGCGGGAGCGTGAGGGCCGGAGCCCACGCCACCAGGCAAAGACAGGCCGCAGACGCGATCATCGGTCGCGCGGCATAACGGCTGATACACGCACCGAGGAAGGCGGCCAAGGCAGCGCCACCCGCGACGACGGTTACAATCGAAGGAATCACCGCGACCGAGGCACCAGGCACTGCGGCCGCTGTTGTCGCGATCCAGTCGAACGCCACGAGCATTGGGTGGGCTGCGTCTGCAAAAAATCTGGCCACCGGTGGAAAAGGTGCGAGTGCAAGCGCCGCGAAGAGCGTCGGCTGAAGCACTGCGATCACGGGCCCGGCCGCAAGATTGGCGATTGGTCCGATGATGCTGATGCGGCCGAAGTACCACGCGATGATCGGCGCGGTGACAAGGGTCGCGACAACGGATGTAAGAAGCTCCCTCGAAACACGCGCACGCCAGCCGCCGAGTCGCTCAGGAAACATGCGCCTGGCCAGAATGCCACTGGCAATCAGTCCAGCGATTCCGATCACACTCAACTGGTATCCGAGGTCGAGGACTGTTCGCGGGACGACAAGCGGCACCGCGGCCCCTACCGCCAGACCAGCCCACGGCGATGTGGGCCGCTGCGTAAGCCGCGACGCCGCAACCATTGCCAGCATGACCGCCGATCGGACTGCGGGGGCCGGAGCGCCAATGACGAGAACGTAGAACCCGGTTATGCCGACACCTATCAGCGAGGCCCGCGATCGCGGCAGTCGCACAGCTTCGAGGAGCAGCATCACCGCGCCGGCGACGATGGCGACATGCAATCCCGAGATCGAAAGCATGTGTACCATTCCCGCACGAGCGTACCGGTCGCGCATCTCGGGTGGAATCCGATGCTGGTCGGCGATGAGGAGAGCACGAGCCATCGGCGCATCGCTCCCGAACAGCTCGTCGATCGACCTTGCCGCGCGGTCGCGAATGCGCTCGAGCGCCGGCTTTCTGGAACTCGCGGTTGCCGCGCCGTGAGTCGATGGAACCGAACCGACATCTCGTTTGGGGCGTGTCCGGTGAGCGGGAGTGGCCGCCGTCAAAGCGAGCAGTGCACCGCCCGCGAAGATCAAACCAAGCGCCGCGCGGTCACCACGCCGCGTTACGAGCGAAAACGCGGTGAGGACCAGGCCCGAGATCGTCGCGATCAGCGAGTACCCGGCAAATCCGGCGATCAGTCCGGTGGCGAAACTCGCGTAGGCGAGAGCGATAAGGGGCAGATATTGGCCATGGTGCGGGTTGCGCATACCATTGACCCGGTTCTACCAAACCTCGAAATCATTTTCCGTTACTGGGGATCATACTGTCCCGCGGAGCGCCTGCCGCCTTAGCTCTAGTGAGCTAGCGGCAGAGCGGTCCGATCGCGCGCGAATGCTCCGGTAAACGTGGAGCCGGTCGTGCCCGTGAGTTCGACAATCGCGTACGTGCCGATCATCGACGCATCCCCCGGGATAATCACAGTCTTGAAATCACGGGTGCGGGCCTGCAGCAGCCCGCCACGCCGCGCTTCCTTCTCAATGAGAACTTCGCGACGCTGCCCGAGGAGACCGATGTTGCGCGAGCGAGTTGCCGATCTTACGGTGTCTATTAGCCGTGCCAGCCGCTCGCCAGCGACTTCGTCCGAAATGGTTTCGCTTTCCGGCATTCGGGTCGCGGGGGTGCCTTCGCGAGGAGAAAACTTGAATGTGTACGCATCCTCGAACCCGACTTCGCGCACTGCGCTCAGAGTCTCCTCAAAATCATCGTCGGTTTCTCCCGGAAACCCGACAATGACGTCCGTCGTCAACGAAAGTCCCGGCACCGCGTCGCGAAGGCGCCGCACGCACTCCATGTAGCCCTCGCGTGTGTAGCGGCGAAGCATTCTCTTCAGCACCCGTGATGACCCTGATTGCATCGGCAGGTGCACATGTTCGCAGACGGCATCGGTATCAGCAATCGCCTCGATTACGCGATCGCTGAAATCATTGGGATGCGGACTGGTGAAGCGGAGCCGACGAATTCCAGCGACAGACCCGACGGCACGAAGCAAGTCGGCAAAGTCATGCCTGCCGTCGGTGTAGGAATTCACTGTCTGTCCGAGCAGGACAACCTCAGACATTCCCTCAGCCACCACCTCGCCCGCTTCGCGTACGACTTCCTCCAATCTCCGGCTGCGCTCCGGTCCTCGAGTCGTCGGAACGATGCAGTAGGTACACCGGTAGTCGCACCCACGCTGCACCGGAATCCACGCCTTCACCTTGTCGAACCGGCGCGGCTTGAAATCCTCGTAGTGCTCCTCGAGATCGAAATCTGTTGAGGTCGCCTTGACCCCCCGCCGGGCGTTCTCCACAAGAAGCGGCAGCGAGCGGTAACCATCGGGGCCGATGACGAGACTGACGTGCCCTGCCCGCTCGAGTATCTGAGGGCCGAGGCGCTGCGCCATGCAACCCGTCACGCCGACGATGGCGCTTTTCTTCATCCGGCTCTTCATCTCGCCGAGCCGGCCCATCACACGCTGCTCCGCGTGCTCACGGATCGCACACGTATTCACGAGAATGAGATCGGCGGCATCGGGCGTTTCCACCTGGTCATAGCCGGACGCGGCCAACTTGCCGAGTATGAGCTCGGAGTCGCTGACGTTCATCTGGCAGCCGTAGGTTTCGATGTAAACGGTGGAGCGCTGGTCGGTCATTCGGGTGTACTTGTGCGTCGGAGGCGGGTGAGGCGGCTTCGAATCGTTGTGAGTGTTGGATTGGCTCGAAGGCGGCGCGGAATCTTGAAGTTGGCGACCGCCCCCGAAAGATAGCGGTCACATCGCAGGGACGTCGTTCAACAACTCTGACCCCTTGATCGCTTGATCCGGCTAGCGGCTTAAACCGGCGAACTGCCTCAGCGAGTCCGGCACGATGCGCCCGAACTCATCGAACAGTTTGATGCCCGACTCCTGCACGATGCCCTTGAACTGTTCGTAGGTCACACCCGCCTTTGTGAGGAAGGGCTCGAGCGCGTTGATCTGCGTTTGCAGATCGCCCTTCCTCTGCTTACCGAGCACGCCCCCCATGCGAGTCGCGCCATCCGTGAACGATTTGCGCGCACTCACATCCGCCAGCAGCGCAACGGCAGCGCTTCGGGCCCTGCCTCTGTTCGTGTCGCGAACCCGTTTCAGCGAATCGCTCGTTGCCGCAGCCCGCTTCGCCGCTTCGGCTCGAGCAGCTCGCCTGACAGAGTCGGCGATTTTCTGCGAATCGAGCTTCGGAGCGTCGGCCAGGCTCTCAGTCGCTGGCGCTGGCGTCACTGCTGCCAGCTGCGGTTGCAAAGTGGTTGACTCCGCGACACCAGCAGTGCCGTTCGGGGGAGCAGCGCCATCACCGCCTGCACCTTGTGACACGTAAATCGCGGCGGCGGCTACCGGAATAAGCAGAGCAAGTCCGCCCGCAAGCATTTTCGTCCGATTCCTTTGGGGGCGATCAGACTGGACAGCCTCGCTTTGGTCAGCAGGCGTCCGCTCTCCTACGGGAGCGGTCTGGTCCTGAGCTGGCGTAGAGGACACCGCGGTTGGGACCGTGGACTTGATGCGGGGGACCCTGTGCTCCATGGTCCTGATCTCGCCCGAGGCAGTGGAGAAAGTGTCGAGCGCCGCCAGGACTGCCCTGGCAGAGGCGGGTCGATCCTCCGGCTCCTTTGAGAGGCAGCTCATGACGATCTCCGACAACGAGCGCGGCACATCCGGCCGCACCTCGATCAGCGGAGTCGCGGCCTGAGTCAGGACCGCAGCAAGAACTCGCTGTGGAGTCGTCGCCGCAAACGGAGACCTCCCGTTCAGGATCTCGTAGGCAAGAAGTCCGAGCGCGTAAATGTCGATGCGATGATCGGCCGCGGGATCGCCGGCCAGTTGTTCCGGCGCCATGTACGCCGGCGTGCCGATCGCCATTCCGGTCGAGGTCATCGCCGAGGAGGGCATCGCCGCGTTGAGCGCCTTGGCTACCCCGAAATCGGTGACGAGAAAGTATGTGCCGGAGCGGAGAATATTCGCCGGCTTGATGTCGCGGTGGACTACACCCTCGCCATGCGCATGATCGAGCGCTTCGCTGACATGGTACATGACGCGCACAGCCTCGGCCACCGAAGCGGGTCCGTTCTTATCGACCGATGACTTGAGGGACTCGCCGGAGATAAACGGCATCGTGAAGTAGAGGAGCTCCCCGTGCTCGCCGGCCGAGAGAAGTGGAACGATGTGCGGGTGCTGAAGCTGCGCCGCGACCTGGATTTCGCGCCGGAACCGGCCCCGGTTCACGTCCGCGGTCAGCTCTGGCGAGAGGAGCTTGATTACGACCTTTCGCCCCAACGACCGGTCGGTCGCCACGAACACGCGGCTCATGCCCCCTCCGCCGAGCTCGCGCTCGATGTCGTAGGCGTGGGACAGCGTTGCTCGCAGGCGCTGCTCGAAATCTGTCATTGCGGTGGTGCGGGGGAATGAGCTGACGGGAAGGGATATGGTACTGTCGAACGGAGGCTGGCGCAATTTTCACGGCTCAGCAGCGCCAACACGACGCGTCGGGACTACGATCGAATTGTGAACGAATCTCCGGGACACCATGCCAGGGACTGGCTCGATAGCGGTGTAATATTTGGGAGGAGGTCCTATGATCTATAAAATCGCTCTACACCAGGACGAAGAAGGTTTCAGCGTTATCCCGCCCGCTCCCTCCAACGCACTTATCGGAAATTGTGATTAACTTCGCGGTCACCCTCGTGCGAGATCGCCATGGAAATGCCACCGCCCCGAATCGTGAGAACGCCGCTGACGCGCTCAGAGCTCACGTCAATCGCCGCCGAACAGTTCGGCGAAATGGTAAAAGCCGTAGTGGACGTCGAACGGCATATCATGGCTCTCGGTGGTGAGCTGCACTCCGATGAAGAGGCGCTGCTGTTGGACGATGGATCTACCCAGAGCCACCTTTGGGGAATCAACCTCTATCCCGGGTCGGCCGACGAAGACTGGATCGAGTACGATTCCATGATCAACGTCCGTCCTTCCCAGGGCAACCGCTCCCGCGGAGTGGAAGACGCGGGGCTGCGCGACTCGATCCGCCGAATCGTGATCGAGCTCGTGAAGTAGCATGACTGTGTCGGCGGCAGGACACGTCGGGCTCGCGGCGGGCAAGTGGGGCTCGCTGTCCCTGATCGAGCAGCTCGCCAACATAGGGAGCGAGGTCGCGCGGGCAACCAGTGCTCACGAGGCCGGCCGCACGGACCGTCGTGACGCTGCAGTTAACCGCGGCCTCGAGCTGTTCGATCTGACAGCCGCGGATGAACGGTGGCGCGGGCCCCGCCGCCGGGAAGTGCTCAGGGCGAGAGAAGAATTCTGCGATCTCTTCTGGGGAAGCGGGCGCCGGAACGACGCCGCGTCACTCAACCGGTATTTCTTATACTTCGCCCTCGCGGCGCGCCGCGCGGCCGGGAGGGCGTGACTGCATCAACTTACCGAGGCGCTTCATGCATCTGGGCTTGTGCGCATGAGAAGGCGGTCAGGCTGCCTTCACTTTGCGCGAGTGTTCCATTGAATCGCGCGCGTCGCGGAATCGACTGGTCGGCGACCACCACCGATAAATAGTCCTCCGTAAGGCCCTTCCCTCGTTCAATCACAACCACATCGCACATGCCCCCGACCCTTGCAGCCGCATGCGCCGCGCTTTTTCTCGCCGACACTTCGCGAAGCTCGGCCGCCCTCTCGCGAGCCTTTGCCCCGTCAACTCCGCCCTTCATGCGCAATGCCGACGTGCCAGGGCGCGGCGAATACGGGAAAACGTGCAGCGACGTGAACGGGAGCCGCTCGACCATCGCGACGGTGGCATCGTGATCGGATTCAGTCTCACCAGGAAATCCGGCAATGACATCGGCTGACAATGCGAACGGCGCACCATTCGCCGTCAGGCGCATGACGGCTGCATCGTATGACTCCGGCGTGTACCAGTTCCGGCCCATTCTGCGAAGCACCGCTGCCGAGCCCGATTGCAGGGGCGCATGAAGGTGCGGCGCAAGCCGCGAGACGTCACCTGTCAGGAGGCTCGCGAGACGGTCGTCCACCTCGGTCGCCTCGACGGACGACAACCGAAAACGAACCATCCGTACCCGGTCGATAAGTAACTCCATCAACTGGCCGAGCGACGATCCAATGTCGCGGCCGTACGAACCGATGTGAACTCCGGTGATCACGATCTCCGGATGCACTGCTGCAAGTGCAGCCGCCTCATCCACAATTGCGTCGGCGGAACGGGAACGATTCTCCCCACGCGCAATGGTTGTCGCGCAGAAAGTGCAGTGCTCATCGCATCCATCCTGAATACGCAGGAGAGCGCGCGCGCCCGTCTGGATAGCCGCAGTTCCCTGCGACGCGCGAGCCGCATCCGGTGAAAGACCAAGCGCCGCGCCCACTCCGAGAACGTCAGCGCCAGCAACCACCCCCGTTACACCGGGAAGCGTTGCCAGAGGGGAGATGCGCTCATCGCGCCCGGGGACGCCCGCAGCGCAGCCCATGATGACAGACCGCATCTCCGGATTTCGCCGCGCCATCGCCCGCACATCCGACCTCAAGTCAGCCTCCGCCGATGCTGTGACGGTGCAGCTGTTGAACACGGCGAAATCGGCCTCGGAAGGATCGAGCGTTTCTTCAACGCCCGCCGCCGCCAGCATCGCTCTCACCGCTTCGGTATCGTATTGATTGGCTCGACAGCCGTAAGTGCGCAGCATGACCTTCATCACGAGCCCGGCGACGTACCCCTGACGCGCGTGCGTGTGACGCCGCCGTCATCGCCGGAGATCCCTCCTTCGGATGCATCGATCGGGATCTGCACGTAAAAAGTGCTGCCCTCTCCCTCACGGCTATTTACCCAGATCATCCCGCCGTGGAGGTCAACTACGAGCTTGCAGAAAGTGAGACCCAGGCCGGAACTCCTTACGCGCGGCGTTACCGGCCCCGCAACCTGGCCGAACTTGCGAAAGATCACCTCGTGATACTCAGGCGGAATTCCAGGACCGTTGTCGCTGAAGGTGAACAGAACCGCCTCACCGGCGCGGCGCACGCTCATCTGCAGATCGATCGGCTTCGAGGAGTGCGTCACCGCGTTCTGAATCAGATTGGAGAAAACACGCTTCAGCAGCGGCTTGTCAGCCTGAAAAATGGGCGCCTCGTCATCAACGTTGATCTGGACCGTGGTCTTCTCCTGCTGAAAGCGATGCTGCCATTCATAGAGCATCTCACTCAGCAGAGCCGCGGGCGCGACCGGTTCGCGCGTGAGCCTGACGGCGGCTTCTTCGATACGCGCGACTTCGAGTATGTCCTCAATCAGCGCGAGAAGATCCTCCGCCTTTCCTTCGGCGTCGCCCACGGCGCGCTTCTGTATGTCGCTCAGCTTCCCGAAGTCACCGTCGGCAAGGAGCTCAAGCGTTGCCAGAACCGAGGTGAGAGGGCTCTTGAGATCGTGGACGATCATCTTCATGAGGTCGTCGCGTACCTTCTCGAGCTCGCGAAGCTGGCGGTAGCTGTTTTCCAGTGCGTCGGTCGCCGCCTTGAGCTTGAGGAGGCTGCGCACCCGCGCGCCAAGCACCAGGCGACTGTGGGGCTTCGTGAGGAAGTCGTCCCCGCCGGCCTCGATGCCGCGCACACGGTCGGCCGCGTCGTTCATCGCAGTGACGAAGATGACGGGAATCCGCGAAGTGCGCGGGTCGCGCTTGATGCGGCGGCAGACCTCGAACCCCGTCGAGCGGATATCGACGCCGAGATCTCCGGCAGGCATCGATACGTCGAGAATGCAAAGATCGGGATTGTGCTCAAAACAGGCAGCGACTGCCGAAGGACCATCCGACGCGCTTATCGTCCTGTAGCCCAGCGTGTGCAACTGATCGAACAGAAGTTCTACATTGGCCGGCACATCATCTGCCACCAGAACCAGCGGGCTCGACTCCCTCCCCGGTTCGGCCATTCCGTCAAGGCCTGACGCGCAGCCCGAAGCTCAGGATGTACGCGCGCTCGCGGGCATCCACACTCGTTCCATCGGTCGTTCTCGCGGCGCGTTCGAGCGTAACGTCGAAATTCGCGCGATTCCTGAAGAACTGCGTGCCTATTCCACCAGCGAACGAGAGTTCTCTCACTTCGTTGCCAGCAGCGGTAAACGGCAACGTCCTGTATCGTGTGCCAAGGCGAAGAACTGTCTGTCTCTGCACGAGGCGAGGCCCGAGGGACTCGACTCCAAACCCACCTTCCCAGGTGTCCACGGCGATGGCCGCGCTCGACCCGAGACCGTTCAAGCTGGACCACATCGAGCGCGTCACACGCGCCGAAATACTCGATCCCGGAATGCCCTCGTACGAAATGCCGGCCGAATACCGATCCGGAATATCGGCTCTCGAAACCGCAGAGTCGGCATTGCGCGCCTCGATTCGAGCTCCCTTCTGACCGCTCACTCCGAAGCCAATATTACGACTGGGACGGGCAATTACGCCGGCAGAAACCGCATAGCCCGTAAATCCGAGCGTCGACGTCTGGGAAACACCGCTGAACTTGAGCGTGTCGGGAAACGTTTGCGAAAAAAAGACGCGGTTTTGTCCCGTAAAGATGTGACCACCGATTCCGATTTGAAATTTCTGGCTCGAACCGTAAGCAAACGCGAGACGAACGTCATTAATCGCGCCGAGGATGCGGGTGGACTCGGTGATCGTGACCGGTTGCCCGGCAACTTCTGCGTCGCGAGTGGATGCGGTCGAAGACGATCGGTCCAGAAATGTGGACACCGAAAGCCCGACACTGCCCCGAGTCCCGAACGGAACGGATGCGGAAACCACGGGAAAGCGCGCCGTAAGCGAGTTGGACGTGCCGCTTCCAACCGTAAGCTTCCGGAACTCTGGCTCGTACTGGAAAAACACGCGCGGGTCAGAAGACAGCGCGAGTGCCGCCGGGTTGAGCGGCGAATCGATATCGAATTCGCCCATCGCGCCACCCGTCGCCAGAACACGCGTGCTGAACTGCCCGGTGGGATATCCAAAGCCCTGCGTGCTGAGGGTCCCCTGCGCGAATGCGCCAGCGGTGACCGCCATCGACGCGAGGCAGGCGACAAAAGCGAAAGCGAACGTGCGTCGCATCATGGAAGCCCCGTTGATTTTCGTGCAGAGTAGCTGATGCGCAGTCTCGGCCTTCGATCGGGCGTCGCCTCGACCGAAAAGAATCGACCTTCGAGCGGCGACTGTCCTTCCCGCGTGCTAAGCAGCACGATCGCGCGTGGTGTATCAGCAACCTTCTGCTGCCGCCATACTGCCACGACGCTCGCAATCTCGAGGGCTTTCAGCCCACTCCCGATTGGCTGCACCCGAAGCGTATCGACATCAGCAACAGCCGTAATCTGCGACGCTTTCGCAATATCTGTCACTGCCGTTGCAGCCAGCGATACATGCGGGATGATACTGATCGTGTCGGTCGCATCCAGACCCGGGTTCGAAATCTGCGTGAGCAGGAGTGTCGCCCGTATTACATCGACGGAGTCGATGAGAAACGCCGGGATATTGAAGCGCATGTACACCCGGCTTGCCGGCAGGCCGCCAATGTTTAGCGCAGTCGGTGGCCCTGAGGGAGTTCCTCGCACAAGGAGTGTGTAATCCGCGAGCGCCAGGGCGAGCACCGACTGATCGGCGGGGGTCTTCGAATACGGGAGGAGAACGATTCTCGGAATGGTTGTGTCGGCGGCAACACGGAAAGAAAGCTGCGTGGGTGTCACCGCGCCTTCCTGCGAGCGCAGTCTCACCTGCACAGAACCGGTGCTGCGTGCCCGCACGCCAATACGCAGGCGTCCACCTTTGCGCGACAGGATCGCCGAGGACGGCAGCGTCACCCTGATTGTGTCCTTCAGCTCGGTCCTGGCGAACGTACTCGAGGCGATAAGCCGATCGCTGCGAAAGAGCGCGGCAATCGAAGCCACGGCGCTGTCTGCGGCGTCCGAATTGACATCGTAAAGATCGAGAGTGAGCGGCCCAGGAACCTTGCCTCCGGCCGTATCCACAAGCATACGCAGAATCACGCTGTCCGCCGTGCTGATGGAGAACGTAGTGGTGTCCGAACCGGGCTTGGTGTAGCGCAGCGGAATGCTGTCGAACCGAATCACTGCGCGCGCGTCGAGCGTGTCGCCCCGGTTGGCGAGGAGAAGCGTCGTTTCCGTGCCCTGGCCCGTGAGAGCCGAGACGGTGGAATCGAGCGAGACTGCGTCGATGGTTACAGTCTCGATCTGACCACCCTGGTCCGGGCAAAGAATCGGGCAACCCGCGCTGTTGTCGAGCTTTTCGGTGCAGGCAGCGGACAACACGGTCAGTATCACCAAGCCGGCCATCTTGAGCCGGGCTGAAATCAATTCCACTTACATCCTTCCACGTAGATGGTTCAGCGCGAACGCTTCCGGCAGGAGATCGCCGAGGCGCCACGTCACCTGCTTTCCGTTCTTCGAATAGCTCGTGATCTTCAGGTTTGGTGCGAACTCGCTCATCGTCTGTCGGCACGAGCCGCACGGCGGTGCCGGCTCACCCGCCTCAGTCGCGATCGCGATTTCCTCAAACTCCTTCATTCCTCGAGCAACAGCGGCCGCAACCGCCACACGCTCGGCGCAAAGCGCCTCGCCGTATGCAGCGTTCTCGACATTGCATCCCGAGACAATCTCCCCGGTGGAAGTGCGCACTGCCGAGCCAACCCGAAACCGCGAGTAAGGCGCGTAGGCGTTTTCCATTGCAGCAAACGCCGCATCTCGCAGTGCATCGGCCGAGTTCATTTTTTCGTCCCGAACGGTCACGTCGCGATCAACTGCCGGAGGAAAGACTGACCCTGCCCGCGATATGAGACACCAAGCCACTCCCCGACAGTTGCGCCCAGGTCCGAAAAAGTGTCCCGGGTACCAAGATCAACCGGGCCGACCCGCTGCCCGATAACCAGAAGCGGTACCATTTCCCGGGCATGGTCGGACGATGTCGTTGTGGGGTCGTTGCCATGGTCGGCGGTAATGAAGAGCAGATCGTCCTCGCGAAGGGCGGCGGTGATGGACGGAAGCGCGAAGTCGAACTCCCGTAGACAGTTATAGAACCCCGCAACATCGTTGCGGTGTCCGTACAACTGGTCGAAATCTACTAGGTTGGCAAAGAGGAGCCCACTTCTGTCGCCAGCAATCCACTCGCGAACCAAGTCGATGCCCTCAGCGTTCGACGCTGTGTGCTGCGATACGATCGACCGCCGCGCGAAAAGATCGTCAACCTTTCCGACGCCGTGCCGGTCGACTCCGGCTTCCATGAGGGCATCGAGTAAAGTCTGATCCGGGGGCTGAATGGAGTAGTCGCGGCGATTGGACGTCCGCCTGAAGGAGCCGATCTCGCCGTCGAACGGGCGCGCAATAACGCGCGAAACGTCATTGGGAGGAATCAGGATCTCCCGCGCGACCTCGCAGGCGGCGTAAAGGTCGTCGAGACTGACTACCGATTCGTGCGACGCAATCTGGAACACCGAATCTGCCGAGGTATACAGGATCCAGTCACCTGTGCGCAGGTGCTCCTCCCCGTACGTGTCCAGAACCGCAGTACCGCTCCCTACCACATTGCCAATTACGCCGTGCCCAGTGCGACGGCTGAATTCATCCACCAGTTCCTTTGGGAATCCTTGCGGATATGTGGGAAACGGGCGGGCGAGGTGGACCCCCGCGATCTCCCAGTGTCCCGCCGTACTATCCTTTCCGGCCGACGCCGGCTGCATCCTGCCCCACGCACCGAGTGCATTCGGATCCCGGGGCATCCCTTCGAGATCGAGCACGTTGCCGAGCCCGTGACTGGCGAGGGAAGGAAGGTTGAAGCCTCCAACCGCGCGGGCCACGTGCCCGAGGGTGTTGCTTCCCGCGTCGCCGTACTGTTTGGCATCGGGTGCTTCTCCCGCCCCAACCCCGTCGAGAATCAGGATTACCGCGCGCTTCATTCCCTGCTCTCCCTGTAGACACACGTTAGGCGACCCCGAAGTCCCGTGAGCAACTCATAGGGCGATATCCCGGCCATCCTGGCCACAGACGCAACGTCGATGGGCGCGTTGGATGCGTTCGCGTCGCCGATCAGAGTGGCGACGTCGCCCACTTCCGCCCCAGTGTCTGTGACATCGAGCATGATCATGTCCATCGTCACCCTGCCCGCAATCGGTACGGCACGGCCGCGCACGATGGCAACTCCCTGATTGCTCGCACCACGGGGGTAACCATCTGCATATCCCAGGGGCAGCGTCGCGATCAATCTCCGCGACGACGCCGTAAAGGTCGCATCGTAGCTCACGGTATCGCCCGCTTCGATCCATCGGAGTTCCACGATCCGCGCATCGATTCGAATGACAGGTTCGGGATTGAGTCCCGCCCATTCGCCGGCCTGGACCCCGTACAGGAAAATGCCGGGACGCACAGCTGTCCACGGTGAGCGGTGATGCCTGACGATGGCAGCGCTGCTGTCGGTGTGAAGAATCAGAGGGTAGCCCAGGAGGGCTGCGAGAGCCTCCCGGAATCGAGCAGTCTGCACATCCATCGACCCGTCGTCGAGCTGGGGCGAATGAAAGTGCGTGAATGCCCCCTCGGGGGGAAAACGTTCGATGAGATCGCAAATAGCGCCGATTTCGCGCCATGGCACGCCAGCGCGAGCCATTCCCGTGTCGATCGAGAGGTGGTACGGACTTCCATAGACCGACCACGCGATGATTTCTTCCGCCGAGCCAAGTGTGGGCGTCAGTCTGGCGCGGTGGGCGGCGTCGAATTCCTCAACGAGGAGCGGCGAGAAAACGAGGATCGGCCGATCTACACCGGCCGTCCGCAACTCCTCGCCTTCGTCAACGGTTGCAACGCCGTAGGCAAGTGGATTCAGGGACTCGAGCGCGAGAGCTACCTCTCGCGCGCCGAGGCCGTATGCGTCGGCCTTGATCATCGGGATGATTGGGACTCCCGCACGCTCGCGCAGTGCGACCGCGTTCCTCGCCACCGCGCCGAGGTCCACCTCCATCCACGCGCGGCTCAGCATTGCCGCGGCTCGAGGGCTGCCGGTAGTATTGCAATCACACGCTCAATCTAGGGACTGCAGGGATGACCCGCATGGATGACAAGGCGACACTCGAAGACACCGTCGCGCTGATGCGCGACCTCCGCAAGCGATGCGACTGGGACGCTGCGCAGACGCACGACTCGCTCCGTCCATATCTGATGGAGGAATGCCACGAGCTGGACGATGCGATTCGGGAAAAGAATCCTGCGTTAATGCGCGAAGAGCTTGGGGACGTGTTGCTCCAGGTGCTTTTTCACTCGATCATTGCGGAGGAACGCGGCGAGTTCGACGTGCATGACGTGGCGCGGGGGCTAATCGCCAAGATGGAAGCGCGCCACCCGCATCTCTACGGTGACGGAGTAAAGGAGCCGTGGGAGAGAATGAAGTCGAAGAAGCGGGAATCGATCGCCGATGGACTGCCCCGCGCGCTGCCGCCACTGCATCGTGCGCATCGTCTGCAGGACCGCGCCGCAGGTGTCGGGTTCGATTGGCCGGACACCGCGGGCCCCGTCGCCAAGATCGTGGAAGAACTGGCCGAGGTGCAGGAGCACATTCGCGGTGGAGAAGTCAGGGATTCACACGCGCCGCCGGTGTTCGACGGCGCGCACGACGAGCTCGAGGACGAGCTGGGCGACCTGCTGTTCGCTTGCGTAAATCTGTGCCGCAAAGCAGGGGTTCATGCCGCGCTCGCGCTGGACAAGGCGAACGCGAAGTTTGAGAGGAGGTTCCGCGCGGTTGAGAACGTGGTTCGCGAAAGAGGCGTCGAGATCGGCTCCCTCGGCCTCGACGAGCTCGACTCGATCTGGGATCAAGTAAAGGACCGGGAGTAGTTCTCCACGGTTTCAACAAAAACAAATGATGGAGCGGCGCCTTCGCAGAGATGTCTCCCCTTTCTCCCCAGACTCCCCAACTCCCTGATAGCCGTTCGCAGTTACGGCCGCAGCCGGTGCATCATGCGCGGGAAAGCGATCGCTTCTCGCAGATGCGGCAGCCCGCAAATCCACGACACCGTTCTCTCCAGTCCAAGCCCGAAGCCGGAGTGCACGAACGTCCCATACTTTCGGAGGTCGAGGTACCAACCGTACGCCTCGACCGGCAGACCTTCTTCCTTGATGCGGTGGAGAAGACGATCGTAGTCATCTTCGCGCTGCGACCCCCCGATGATCTCTCCGTAGCCTTCCGGCGCAAGTAGGTCGTCACAGAGCACTGTGCGTGGATCGGCCGGGTTTTCCTTCATGTAGAATGCCTTTGCTTCCTTCGGATAGTTGTAGATGAAGACGGGGCGATCGGCGCCCTCGACGAGCAGCGATTCATCTTCGGCGCCAAGGTCATCGCCCCATGTTACCGAACTGCCCTTGCCCTTGAGGATCGTGACGGCATCGGTGTAGTCGATCCGCGGGAATGGTGCGACGACCGTCTCGAGCTTCGTCACATCGCGCTCGAGAACCTTGAACTCTTCCTGCCGGCGCTCGAGACAGCGGCTCACGATGTAGGAGACGAATTCTTCCTGCAGCCGCATGTTGTCGTCGGAGTCGTTGAATGCCACCTCCGGCTCGACCATCCAGAACTCGGAGAGGTGGCGGCGCGTCTTCGATTTCTCGGCGCGGAAGGTGGGTCCAAAACAATAAATCCTGCCGAGCGCGGCTGCTGCGGCCTCGCCGTATAGCTGCCCAGTCTGGGCCAGGTAAGCGACGCCTTCGTCGAAATACTCCGTCGAAAAGAGCCCGCTGCGCTCGCCGATTGCCGCTGTGAGAATCGGGGTATCGACCAGCGTGAAGTCCCGTTCGTAGAAGAAATCCCGGATCGCCTGCTCGGCTTCGTGACGTACGCGGGCGATGGCGCGCTGCCGCTCGCTTCGCAGCCAGAGGTGACGGTTGTCGAGCAGAAAATCGATTCCGTGCTCTTTGGGCTGGATCGGGTAGTCGCTGGGGCTGGGACCGGTCAGCAAGAGGTCCGTCACACCCAGTTCCACTCCCCCCGGGGCACGCTGGTCGGGACGTACCTCTCCAGTCACCTCAATCGTCGTTTCCTGTGTGAGGGACGCGAACCGTTCCCACGCTTCGGCGGGGAGACTACTTTTCACCAGTACACATTGAAGAACGCCGCTTCCATCGCGCATCACTATGAAGGCGACCTTGCCTGAAGAGCGCAGATGGGTGACCCAGCCCCGCACACGGACAGATTGTCCGGCGTGAGGGCTGAGTTCGGCTATTCGCACGTATGGGGGAGTCATTGGTTCTTGGTTCAACAGGGCGGGTTCGCGGCAAGCTAGGGTTTGCCCTTAGGGGTGTCAACCGCGTATGAAGCTGCGCACACGCCTCGGATTGGGAATCGTTTCGATAACGATCATCCTGCTGGTGCCGCTGATTCTCGCCCTTCGATCGCTGGATCAGGTACACGAGACGACGCGAACCCTGCGCGACCGGGAGTTCGCCGCGTCGCTTCTGCTTGGCAGCTTCCGCGAGCTGGCCGATGACGTCAAGCGCAGCGAAGATGCGCTGATAGTTCTCCACGACACAGCGTCGCTCGAGCGAATGCGAAGGCAGATCGACCGTCTGGCGGCGACATCGGATTCGCTGTCGCGTTTCATTCCGCGCGCGGCCGCAACGGATTTGTCCGGGGCACTTCTGGCGCTGAGGGCCGCCACGGAAGCGACTTTCACCGCTGCCGCGGCCGATGCCTCCGCCACCGCCGAAGAGATTTCGACGCAACGCACGCGACCTGCGCTATTGACGATCGACCGTGTAATGGCTCGTACTGAGACTCGTCTCCGTGATGAAACTCACGAGAGAGTGGAATACGCGTCTTCACTCACGGTGGACGCACAACGCACAGCAGCGGGCTCACTTGCAATCGCTCTTCTCCTCGCGACGCTTATCGCCATCTGGCTCACCCGCTCTATCAGTCGGCCGGTGTTCGATCTCGACCGCGGCATGAAAGCGGTCGCGGACGGCGACTTCACTCAGCGGCTTCCGGCAATGGAAAAGCGCACGGACGAGTTCGGAAGACTCGCTGGCAGCTATCACGGCATGACGGCACAGCTCGCCGAGCTCGACAAGCTCAAGGCGGAGTTTGTGTCGGTCGCATCGCACGAGCTCAAGACGCCGATCAACGTTATCGTCGGCTATCTGGAACTACTGCAGGAGAACATCTACGGCGAGCTCAACCCCAAGCAGCGCGAGATCTGCGCGACGCTTGGCAAGCAGGCGCAGACGCTGACACGGCTAGTGAAACGACTGCTCGATATCAGCAGGTTCGAAGCGGGTGGAGGCAAGCTGGAGCGAAGGCAGGTGGACCTCGACCGCTTCCTGCACGCTTTCGAAACGTCGTTTCAGGTACTCGCCCTTCAGAGAGAGATCAGCTTCCGCGTGATACGTCGCGGAGACCTGCCGTCACATGTGCTGTGGGACGAAGACCGCATCAACGAGGTGCTTGGCAACCTCCTCTCGAACGCATTCAAGTTCACGGACCGCGGTGGCACCGTCGAGCTTGGCATCGAGGGGTCGGACAACGAGGTGGCGATCACGGTCAGCGACACCGGGGTGGGAATCGCGGCTGAGCAGCTCCCTCATATTTTCGAGAAGTTTTTCCAGGCGAGCAACCAGGCTTACGCCGCGGCCAAGGGTACCGGGCTGGGGCTGGCTATTGCTCGCGAAATCGTCGAGGCGCATGCCGGGACGATCAAGGTCGAAAGCACTCTCGGCATGGGCACGACTTTTTCTATAGCACTTCCTGTTCGCGCGGCGATCACACGTCGCACGCCATTTCGCCGCACACCTGTAATGGAGGAAGTCGCTTGATCGGACGCTCAACATTGTCGAGAGTGGTCACGGCCGCCGTGCTGCTTCTCGCTGCGTGCGCGAAAGCGCCTGACACTGCCAGGCCGCCGGCGCCGGCAGAGGTTTACGCAAACGTGCTCGACGCCGCTCAAAAGCGCGCCGAAGGTGGCGACTATTCCGGGGCTGACCGTATCCTGGCCGATTTCGCATTGAAGGCGAAGGGCACGAGCGAAGCAGCGGAAGTCGCATTCTGGCGCGCACTATACATGGTCGATCCATCGAACAAGAATGCGTCGATGCCCGAGGGAATCCGCGCGATCGACATCTATCTCGCCACCCCCGGCGCCCGCTGGTACAAGGCGCAGGCACTGGTGTTGAAGCGCACAGCCCAGTCAGTGCAGGCACTCCGGCTGGCGCAGGCGGCGCCGCGGCCGCCCTCGCGTGACACGGTGTTCGTGACGCGGGAGGAAGAGATCGCATCGCTTAAAGATCAGCTCGCAAAAGCGAACGCCGAGCTCGAGCGAATAAAAAAGAGGCTCGCTAACCCGAGTCGGTAGGCTACCCAACCCTGAACAACTGGATCGCCCGCGCGTAGCGAGCCGAGAGCACGCCGCGAATTCCGGCGTGCTCTTTCTTTTCCAGCTCAGGGTCGTCGTCGAGGATTCTTTCTGCGGCTGCACGCGCAGCCAGGTTCAGACCTTCATCGCGAATGAGATCGGCGATCTTGAAAGTCGCTTCGCCGCTCTGCTCCTGGCCGAAAAGGTTTCCCATGCCGCGAATTCGCAGGTCGGCGCGCGCGATTTCGAAACCATCGTCGGTAGCGGCGAAGATGCCGAGGCGCTCGCCTGCATCCGGGCCAAAATCACCGAGCAATATGCAGTACGACGCCTCCGCTCCGCGCCCGACGCGACCGCGGAGCTGGTGGAGCTGTGACAGTCCGAACCGTTCGGGATGCTCCACCAGCATCACTGTCGCATTGGCCACGTCGATGCCGACCTCGATCACCGTGGTCGCTACGAGCACATCGATCTTCCCGTCGCGAAACGCACGCATCGTTTCGTCGCGCTCGGCGGCGCTGATTCTTCCGTGGAGCAAAGCAACTCGCTTTCCGGCGAATACTCCCTCTGACAGAACCTGGTACATCGTCGTGGCGGCCTTGAGATCGGTCTTCTCGGATTCCTCGATTACCGGGTAAACGATGTATGCCTGCCGCCCAGCATCGGTTTCCCTTCGGACGAACGCGAGCACCCTGTCGCGTCCCTTTTCCGGACGTATCACTGTGGTTACCGGCTGTCGCCCCGCGGGCCTCTCGTCGAGGGTGGATACGTCGAGGTCGCCGTGCATCGTAAGCGCGAGCGAGCGAGGAATGGGCGTCGCTGTCATCAGGAGGACGTCGGGAGATTCTCCCTTGGCCGACAGAGCCGCGCGATGTTCAACGCCAAAGCGATGCTGTTCGTCGATCGTCGCGAAGCCAAGGCGAGAGAATGCAACGCTTTCCTGGATCAGTGCATGTGTTCCAATCACCAGCAGCGGGGCATCGGCCGACATTTTCGCGGCCGCATCCGCTCGTTCCCGCGCGCCCAGGCTCCCTGTCAGCAGAAGTGGCCGAATGCCGATTGGCTCGAGCAGCACCGAGATTGTGCGGTAGTGCTGTTCGGCCAGAAGTTCGGTCGGCGCCATGATCGCGGCCTGGTAGCCATTCTCCATGGCCAGCAGGCATGCAAAGAGCGCAACAATTGTCTTGCCGCTACCAACGTCACCCTGAAGCAGGCGGTGCATCTTGCGATCGCTCGCCATGTCGGCGACGATCTCGCGAATCGCGTTCGTCTGCGCAGTGGTGAGCGTGTATGGGAGCACGCTGCGGAGCGCTGAAGTGAGTTCCTTGCGATTGACGAACGTGATTCCCGTGCGTCGTTCGCGAGCCAGACGGTTGGCGCGGCGTTGCAGGATGTGAACGAACAGCAATTCCTCGTAGGCAAGCCGATCGCGACCGCGTATCGCTTCCGCGATCGAGTGGGGCCGGTGGAGCATTCTCAGCGCGTCGCCGAGTGGTGGAAGCGAGGATTCCTCGAGCAGGTTTTTGGGGAGATACTCGCGGACCAGTGGCAGGAGCGCGCCGAGGTGCGCGTCGATGATTCCCCGAATCACCTTGAAGGAAAGTCCTTCCGTCGCCGGGTACACCGAGAGAACGCGCCCTTCGGTCAGCGATGCCTGGTCGCCACCGAGATTGACCCATTCGCGCGGCTGAAGCTGACGACCGTGATAGAACCGGACGACGCCGGTGAGCAACAGGGTGTCGTCGCGCGAGATTACGCGGTCGAGAAATGGCTGGCCCGGCCATGATGCTTCGATCATTCCGCTTTCGTCCTCGACGACCGCCTGGAAGATTTTCAGGCCTTTACGGGTCGGGAGGATGCCTTTTGAAATGACGCGGCCGACAACCGTGGCGTCCATGCCCGGCTGGAGCAACGAGATTGCGCTGACGGTGCTCGCGTCTTCATACCGGTGGGGCACGTGAAAGAGAAGATCGCGAGCGGTGACGATGCCTAATTTACGAAGTGCTTCGGCGCGCATCGGCCCGACGCCTTTTAGATACGTGACGGGCATGTCGAGGTAGAGCTTGCCTGACGCCGAACCCCGCCGTTCGTCGTCGCTCAATCGCTATCCCTCGATTAGCTCTGCCGCGAACGCCACCGGATTGAACGGCTCGATGTCGGCCATCGATTCACCGGTGCCGATGAACTTCACGGGAACGTTGAGTGCTTCGCGAACAGCCACCACTATTCCGCCGCGCGCGGTTCCATCGAGCTTCGTCATGACGAGACCGGTGACCGGAATGGCCGCCGCGAAAGTGCGGGCCTGCGCGAGCGCGTTCTGGCCAATCGTCGCGTCGAGCACGAGAAGGGTCTCGTGCGGCGCTCCCGGAATGCGCCGGGCGATGACGCGGTGAATTTTCTTGAGCTCTTCCATCAGGCCTGCGCTCGTGTGAAGCCGCCCGGCGGTATCGATGATCACGACATCGGAGCCACGAGTGACCCCCGCGTCGATTGCGTTGAAAGCAACGGAGGCGGGGTCGCTGCCCGGCAAGGCACCGACGAAGTCAGCTCCGCTGCGTTCCGACCACCGCTTGAGCTGGTCGATAGCTCCAGCTCTGAAGGTATCGGCCGCTCCGACCAGCGTTTTTTTTCCTCTGGCGTGCATGAGCGCGGCGAGCTTTCCGATGAAAGTGGTCTTGCCGGCGCCGTTCACTCCAATGACTAGAACGACAGTTGGCTTTTCAGCCGCAAACTGCATGGAAGAATCGTCGGTATCCGCGCCGAGTGACCGTGCGACTCCTTCCTCGAGTGCGCGGAGAAAATCTTCCTGTGAGCGCACTTCGCCGCGCTTGGCGAGGCGCTCAACATCCTCGACGAGGCGCATGCTGGTGACGACTCCGAAGTCGGCTTCGATGAGGACTTCCTCGAGTTTTTCGAGCGATCCCTGAATGCTTCCAACACGCGCAATGGTCGTGACGTCGAGCATCGCGATGTCCTTTACGCGCTGCCAGATCGATCGCGATGCGAGGTCGGAAGATTTTCGGAGAATGCGGGCCATACTTTATTGCTTCTCTAGTTGAGTCGTGGGCTAAAGATAATGGCAGCCGGCAACACCGATCACCACGGAGCCACGGAGGTGCACGGAGGCGCACGAAGAACAACGGGGAACACTAGAGTGAAAGGCGGCGCATCGAAGCAGTAAGTGAGTCAGTGTGGAAGTTGAATAACAGGCCGACGTGGAGGCCTGTTACCCTCAGGTATGTAAGTACCTGAGATTCATGAACGGGGAGCAGTTTTTCGACTGCCTTGACCTCAACGATTACCTCGTGGTTGACGAGAATATCGGGCCTGTAGAACCCGTTGATTGTACGACCTTTGTAGACGACAGGAATCGATGGCTGGCGCTGAATACCGAGGCCGGCGTCTGCCAGCTCGACCGCGAGGCAATCCTCATAGATGGACTCGAGCAGTCCGGGGCCAAGGTGCCGATGTACTTCAATTGCACACCCGATAACCGCGCGGGAAGTCGCATTCGTCTCTGGATAACTAAGCGCCATTCCCGAATGTTCTCGAGTAACGTCAGGATTGGCTTACCCTCGGGTCACGCGAGACATCATTTCGCCTTTCCAAACAAAAAAAAGCCCCTGGAGGGCCTTTGCAGAAATCAAACTTCGTGAATCTCCGTGTACCTCAGTGACTCCGTGGTGACCGATTTTCAGTTGCTGGTCGAAGCAAGACTGCCGAAGCTCGAAATAGTCCTCGAACGGATCTGCTGAAATACTCCTCGCTCAGACGAAGGAATCGGATCACCGCCCTTCATTCGCAAAGCGATGCGCGGGTCGCGCTGCACTCCATTCACCAGGACTTCGAAGTGGAGATGCGGCCCGGTAGCCAAACCGGTGCGGCCGACGGCGCCGATGGTGCTGCCGATCGATACACGCGTCCCGGAACGGATTCCCCTGGAGAAATTCCGCAGATGCCCGTAACGACTGACAAAGCCGTTGCGATGCCGGACGTCGATGACGTTGCCGTAACCGCCCTTTCTCCCGGCGAAGATCACGACGCCATCGCCGATCGATCTCACCGGAGTGCCCATGGCCGCAGCGTAATCGGTGCCCTTGTGCCTGCGCCAGATGCCGAGCACAGGATGCCGGCGACCGCCAAACATGCTCGAGATGCGGCGGAATGTGACGGGGGTACGGAGGAATGACGCGCGAAGCGACTTGCCCGCTCCGTCGAAATACTCTCCGCTCGCGGCGCGGCTGTCGAACCGAATTGCTTCGATCTCGTTGCCAGAGAGCGCTAGCCGCGCCCCGAGCACCTTGTTGATGATGATCGCGCCGTTGGGCTTCTGAAGGCGCTCGACAAGAATGTGAAACTTGTCGCCTACCTGAAGGTCCTTGCTCATGTCGACGCGATACTCGAAGATGTCGGCGAGCGAGAATGCGAGTTCGGCCCGCGCGGCCCGGGGTAGCGTGCTGCTGCCGCTCTTGTCGAGCGCG
>JBKJRW010000173.1:0-4396 GCA_046593165.1 Gemmatimonadaceae bacterium | reverse complement strand
ATCCCCGCCGACATGGCCGAGAAAGGATCGACGTGCGACGATCCGACAGCGCGCACCGCGCTGGTCGAACAGTTCTGCTCATGGTCGGCGTGAAGGATGAACAACACCTCGAGCGCCCTGGAGAAGATCGGATTCGCTTCATACTTGGGCTCCGTCATCCGCGCTACCATCGACAGGAAATTGTCTACATACGACAAGTCGTTGTCGGGATATACGAACGGCAGTCCTTTCAGATGGCGGTAGCAGAACGCGGCGATGGTCGGGACTTTGGCGAGCAGGCGGATGATCGAGATGTTCCGCTCGCGCTCGTCCATGATGTTGCGCGACGATGGGTAGAACGATGCGAGCGCGGCGACGGCGCTGTTAAGCATCGCCATCGGATGGGCATCGTAGCGGAACCCTTCGAGAAACTTCCGCATGTTCTCGTGGACGTACGTGTGGTACGTGATATCGTTCACGAAGGTGTCGTACTCACCCTGGTTCGGCAGCTCGCCGTGACGCAACAGCCACGCGACCTCGAGAAATGTCGACTTCTCCGCAAGCTGCTCGATGGGATATCCGCGGTAGCGGAGAATTCCCTTGTCGCCGTCGATGAAGGTGATCGCGCTCCGGCACGAAGCGGTATTGAGGAACGCCGGATCATAGCTGAGGAGGCCAGGATCGTCAGGATCGCCGGTTCGGATCTGCTTGAGATCATTGGCGCGTATTGCGCCATCGGTAATCGGGAGATTGAACGCCTTACCGGTGCGTCCGTCCGTAACGTCGAGTCGTGCTGTGGTGCTAGCCGTATCGTTCACAACTTCTTCAGTGGCGGCCTTGCTCATTCGTTCTCCTGGTGATGCCCAAAATTAACGGGAACCAGGCTCGGTTTGCGAGTCGCCAGTCATCGTTTCTCAGCCAGATCGAAGCCGCGTGACGATTTCCCATTCCGCAGCCGAGACTGGCTGCACCGACAGGCGGCTTCCCTTCTTGAGGAGTACCATCCCCTCCAGCCCCCGGGTCCCCCGCAGCCGGTCGAGCGTAATGACCTCGTCGAACTTCTCCACACCCTTCACATCCACAACGAACCAGGTGGGCGACTCAGGTTTGCTTTTGGGGTCGAAATGGGAGTCCTTCGGATCGAAAGCGGTGGCGTCAGGGTACCCTGCCTTGACAATCTCGGCCACCCCTGCGATGCCCGTTGGGTCGGCACTGGAGTGATAAATGAAAACCAGGTCGCGGGGCTGCATCTCGTCACGCAGCATGTTGCGCGCCTGGTAGTTCCGGACGCCATCCCACGAAGTGGTCCGCTTGGGACCGTTCCACAGGTCGTTCATCGAAAATGATGTCGGCTCGGTCTTGAGAAGCCAGTAACGGCGGTCACGTTTGGTGGGCGGCATTTCGTCGGTAGTTGGGTACGCCGGGATACTAAGCAATATCGGACCTGCCAGCACAACGATCCCGCAGGGGCGACGGCGTCCGCGGTGTCTCCAAAGTATATTCACCCGTCATCTCACTATGAAAATCATGCCTTCGAAGCGCACAATCATCTCCACCTCGGCGCTGCAGCTCGCGCTGTCCTTTGCGGTGGGCGCGCAGGCGCCGTCCACGGGAATCGCCTACCCTGCCACCGCGCGCGGGTCCCAGGTTGACGATTACCATGGCACCCGCATCGCCGATCCCTATCGATGGCTCGAGGACACCGAGTCGGCCGAGACGAAAGCATGGGTAGAGGCGCAAAATCGTGTCACCTTCGGTTATCTCGCGACGATCCCGGAGAGAGCCGCGATCCGTAACCGGCTCACACAAGTCTGGAATTACCCGCGGTATTACGCGCCGTCGAAGGCAGGCGATCGAGTTTTCTTCTTCGAGAACACTGGGCTGCTCAATCAGAACATTCTCTACGTCCGTGAGGGATCCCGGCCGTCGCGGGTGCTGATAGACCCCAACACTCTGTCGGCCGATGGCACCGTTGCTCTCTCCAACTCGAGCGAATCACCCAACGGTCAATGGATGGGCTACGGAATCTCGAAGAGCGGATCCGACTGGCAGGAGTTCCGCGTTCGCGACGTGGAGTCGGGCCGGGACACTCGCGACACGCTCAGTTGGGTAAAGTTTTCCGGCATCGCGTGGACGAAAGACAACAAGGGCTTCTTCTATTCGGGGTACGACGCGCCAAAATCGGGGAATACGCTCACCGACGTCAATCGCAATCAGCGCGTCTATTACCACCGTCTCGGCACCCCTCAGTCCGCCGACCCCATCGTCCTGGAGCGTAAGGACCAGCCCAACTGGCTGTTTGGTACAACCGTCACCGACGACGGAACGTTTGCAATCATCACTGTCTTCGAAGGCACCGACGCCCGCACGCGCCTTTATTACATCTTCCTCGGCAATCCGAAGAAGCCTGTGATCAACGCGCCTGTCGTACGGCTCATCGACAGGCTCGATGCCCAGTATGAGTTCGTTCACAACACGGGCGATTTTTTTCTCGTGAAGACTGACCTTAGCGCGCCCAAGGGTCGGCTTGTGCAGATCGACATCAACAATAACCAGCCAACCCGCTGGGTTACCGTGCTCCCGGAAGGCAAGGACGCGCTGCAATCTGTGGACGTGGCGGGCGGGCAACTCGTTGCTTCGTACCTCGAGGATGCCCACTCGACACTACGCGTTTACGGGATGCCGAGGCTCGATGATCCGCGCCGTAATCGAGGGGTGTCGGGTCCGGGAGGCCGGCTCCAGGGTCCATCGGCGCAGGAACGAGCGAGGCCTGCGAGCCCTGATCCAAGAGTGCTGTCGGCCCCAGGCTATCCGTTTATCGGGGACATTCCTCTGCCAGGTATTGGTACCGTTGACGCGATTAGCGCCCGCCCGAAGGACAACGAGCTGTTCTACTCGTTCGTCTCGTACCTCTATCCCAGATCGGTTTTCAGGTACGACATGAAGCGCCGCACCAATGAGATGTACAAGGCGCCAAAGCTGGCGATCGACTTCAATCAGTTCGAGACGAAGCAGATCTTCTTCACGAGCAAGGATGGCACACGCGTGCCGATGTTCATATCGATGAAGAAGGGCATCGTGCTCGACGGTGCGAACGCGACGATTCTCTATGGATACGGCGGGTTCAATGTCTCGCAGACGCCGTCATTTTCTCCAGCGAACCTGGTGTGGATGGAGATGGGTGGCATTTACGCCGTCGCGAACATCCGGGGCGGCGCAGAATATGGAAAGGAATGGCACGAGGCGGGAACTCTGGAGCGGAAGCAGAACGTCTTCGATGACTTCATCGCTGCGGCCGAGTATCTGGTGAAAGAGAAGTACACGTCGGCCCCGAAGCTGGCGATTTCGGGTGGATCGAATGGCGGGCTTCTGGTGGGCGCCGTCATGGAGCAGCGCCCTGAACTTTTCGGTGCGGCTCTGCCCGCTGTTGGCGTGATGGACATGCTTCGCTTTCACAAGTTCACTATCGGCTGGGCGTGGACGTCAGACTACGGATCGGCCGATGACCCAAAGCAGTTCGCTTTCCTGCGCGCATACTCGCCACTTCACAACCTGAAGCAGGGAACCAGGTATCCCGCGACGCTGGTGACTACTGCCGACCATGACGACCGCGTTGTGCCGGGGCATTCGTTCAAATTCGCGGCTGCGCTTCAGGCGGCACAGGGCGGGCCCGCTCCGGTTCTGATCCGCATCGAGACAAAGGCGGGGCATGGTGCCGGCAAGCCTACGACGAAGCAGATCGAAGAGGCGGCGGACAGGTTCGCCTTCCTCGTGAAGAACCTGAACATGCGCGTCAGGATTCAATAATGGGTTCTGGTGTGGCGGTGTTCGACCAGGTACTTGGAGCCGTTCGCTTCGTGGTGGTGATTGCCGCGGGAGTATTCGTGGTTTTCTGCATCATCGACTGGCTGGTGCGAACGCGACGGGTGAACATGTTCGGGCCGCTGGCGCGTTTCGCCCGGTCGAGAATCGACCCAATCCTCGAGCCGATCGAGCGGAAGGTTGTGCGCGCCGGTGGAAACCCGGCGAGCGCTCCACTCTGGGCTCTTGCCGCTGTAGTCATCGGCGGCATCCTGCTGATCAGTCTGCTCGATTTCTTCCGCGCCGAGATGATTGCGCTCACGCTCGTGGTGCAGGGCGGTGGAGGGGGAGTATTCAAGCTGCTCGTCGCGTGGACCTTTGGTTTTCTCAGGATTGCGCTTCTCGTTCGCGTGGTGAGTTCGTGGCTGCCTGTATCGCCTTATTCGCCGTGGATCAGGTGGTCGTATGCCGTCACCGATCCGATACTGAATCCGCTGCGTCAGGTGATTCCGGCGATGGGCCCAATCGACATCACGCCGATCATCGCGTATTTCCTCATCGGTTTGATTCAGGGTGCGGTGCTCGGGATGCTTTGAGGAGCTTCGAGCGTTTTTAA
>JBKJRW010000136.1:0-5100 GCA_046593165.1 Gemmatimonadaceae bacterium | reverse complement strand
TCGGCTTCTCGCATGCCGTCGAATACAAAGCCCCGAAGGGCATCACGCTCAAGGCGCCGCTTCCGACGCAGATCATCATCGAGGGAGCGAACAAGGAAATCGTGGGACAGGTTGCGGCCGAGCTTCGCAGCCTTCGTCCACCCGAGCCGTACAAGGGCAAGGGCATCAAGTACGCAGGCGAGCAGATTCGGCGTAAGGCCGGAAAGGCAGGAGGCAAGTAATGGGAAAGACGGTATTTACGAATACACGCGACAGCCTTCGCACCCGGCGCCATTTCCGCGTGCGGAAGAAGGTGAACGGCACGGCCGAGCGGCCGCGGCTCGTGATCTATCGCTCGCTGAAGCACATCTATGCGCAGCTGGTGGACGACGTGTCCATGAAGACGCTGATGACAGTGACAGATTCGGGACTCGAGGGGAAGAAGACGGAGAAGTCCGCTGGAGTCGGCAAGAGAATCGCCGAGAAGGCGAAGGAAGCCGGCGTAACGAAGGTCGTATTCGACCGAGGCGGTTACAAATATCATGGCCGTGTGAAAGCAGTGGCCGACGGAGCCCGCGAAGGCGGGCTGGAGTTCTAGGAAATGGCAGAAAACGAAACTCAGGAAGGAGCATCGGCCGGCGGCGACAGCAGTCAGGCATCGCAACCACCGGCGCGGAGCGGCGGTGGTGGTGGTGGCGGCGGGCGTAGCGCGCGCAGCGGCGGCGGAGCTGGCGGTCCTGGAGGCCGCGGTGGTCGCGGTGGCGGCGGCAGAGGTGGTCCCGGCGGTGGCGGTGGTGGACGCGGCGGCCCAGGTGGCGGTCGCGGTGGCCCAGGCGGCGCCCCCGGTGGTGGTCGTGATGGCGGCCAGAACCGCTCGCGTGATGGCAAGGGCGGACGTGACGGTGGTCGTGGAGACGGTGGTCGCGGCGAAGGCGGAAGCGAACTCGTCGAGAACGTCATTGCGATCAATCGCGTTGCCAAGGTAGTGAAGGGCGGACGCCGTTTCTCCTTCAACGCGCTCGTTGCCGTAGGCGATGGGCAGGGGAAGGTTGGTTTCTCGACCGGCAAGGCCAACGAAGTTTCGGAAGCGGTTCGCAAGGCCGTGGACGGAGCGCGTCGCAACATGCAGCGCGTGCCGATGACGGGCGGAACGATTCCGCACGAAGTCGTTGGGGAACACGGCGCAGGCAAAGTTCTGATGAAGCCGGCAGCACCAGGAGCCGGTGTGATTGCCGGTGGCGCGGTGCGCGCGATCATGGAATGCGCCGGCATCTCGGACATTCTCACCAAGAGCCTTGGTTCGACCAACCCGCACAACATGGTTCTGGCGGCGCTGGATGGACTCAAGCAGCTCACCACAGTCGAAGAGATCGCGCGCGAGCGCGGTGTCGAAGTCAGCTCGCTCGGTTATCGCTCGAGAGCGAAAGTAAGGGAGTCACAACTTGCCTAGAACTCACGTATGGTGGAACACGAAGGGTCCGAAGAGCACGCCGAAGGCGGAGCTCACGACCGGTCGCGTTCGCATCAAGCAGGTCAGGAGCGGCATCGGCCACTCGGCGCGGATGAAGCTTACGCTCCAGGCCCTCGGCCTTCGCCACCATCAGGCGGAAGTCATTCAACAGGATTCACCCGCTTTGCGGGGTCAGATCAAGCGCGTGCGTCACCTGGTGGAAGTCACAAAGATGGAGGATTGATCAAAGTGGCGACTAGAAAAAAACAGGCCGCAGAGCCGGTAGAGCTCGCAGAGACCGTCGAGAAGCTTGGATTGCATAATCTCGTTCCGGCTCCGGGATCGCACCGCGACCGCAAGCGGCTTGGCCGTGGACCGGGATCGGGCACGGGAAAGACGTCGGGCAAGGGGCACAAGGGAAGCAAGGCGCGCGCGGGCCATCACGGCCCGGGTGGCGGCAAGCCGCATTTCGAAGGCGGTCAGATGCCGCTTACGCGACGCCTGCCAAAGCGTGGTTTCACCAATATCTTTCGGGTTGAGCATCAGGTCGTTCGACTGAGCGATCTCGAGCAGCGGATGCCTGACGGAGCCGAAGTGACGAGGGAGACTCTCGTCACAGCCGGGCTCATCAGTGCGCGCAAGGGCCCGGCAAAGGTGCTCGCCAATGGCGATCTGTCCCGCGCCGTCACAGTTCGTGGAATTCGGATGAGCTCTGGCGCACGTGAGAAGATCGAAGCGGCCGGGGGCCGCGTAGAGGAGTAGAATGGCACAAAACAACCCGGCAGCGGCGGTCCAGAACATTTACCGGACCCCCGAGCTGTGGCAGAAAATCACCTTCACCTTCATGTGCCTCGTGCTCTATCGCACGGGTGCACATATCACGGTGCCTGGTGTCGATGTTGTAGCTCTCACCGACTTCTTCGCGAACCAGGGCAGCGGCGGCATTCTCGGCCTCTATGACCTGTTCGTGGGCGGCGGTCTGTCGCGCGCGACGGTGTTCGCGCTCGGCATCATGCCGTACATCTCGGCCAGCATCTTCATGCAGATCGCCGGCGCTGTCGTGCCGACTGTCGAGAAGATGCAGAAGGACGAAGAGGGACGGAAAAAGATTACGCAATGGACCCGGTACTTCACGGTCCTTCTGGCTGTGATTCAGGGATGGGGCTTCGCCCTGTTCACGTCGTCGCTCGAGAATGCGGTGATCTATCCGGGCATGGCGTTCAAGGTTCAGATGGTTCTGTTCCTCACGGCCGGCGCGATCTTCGTGATGTGGCTCGGCGAGCAGATCACCGAACGCGGGCTTGGCAACGGCGCGAGTCTGATCATTTTCTTCTCGATCGTCGAGCGGTTCTGGCCTGGCATTTTCAGTACGTTCCGGTTCGTGCAGACGCAGGCTGTTGGACTGTTCTCGCTGCTGATTCTCGGCCTGGTGATGATTGCAGTGGTTGCGGCGACAGTAGCGATCACAATGGCTGCGCGGCGGATCATGATACAGATCCCGCAGCGCACCATGGCGCGCGGACGCCAGCGCGAGGCGGCCAAGAATTTCATTCCGCTCCGTGTGAATGCTTCGGGCGTGATGCCGATCATTTTTGCGCAGTCGGTGATCATCGTTCCGGGCGCGATCGCGCAGTTCAGCGGTAACCCGCAGGCGCAGCGCCTGGCCGAGTTCTTCCAGCCCGGCACCGCGCTCTACTATGTGCTGTCTGCAGTGTTGATCGTTTTCTTCACCTACTTCTACACGTCGATCATTTTTAATCCGCTCGACCTGTCGGAGAACCTCAAGAAGCAGGGCGGGTTCATTCCCGGCGTAAAGCCGGGTTCGAAGACGGCCGAGTACATCGATCACGTGGTGACGCGGATCACGCTTCCGGGCGCGATCTTTCTGACGTTCATCGCTCTCTTGCCGGTGTTTATTGCAGATGTGATCAACGTGCCGTTCCAGTTCGGCGGAACTTCACTTCTGATTGTCGTCGGTGTTGCGCTCGATACGATGGCTCAGATTCAGCAGCACCTGTTGCTGCGCAAGTACGACGGTTTCATGAAGAAGGGCCGCGTGCGTTATCGCGGTCGTCAGGCGATGGGCGGCTTCTAAGCCGCTCGTCGCATGATCGTCGTATTACTCGGCCCCCCAGGCGCGGGCAAAGGCACTCAGGGCGAGATTCTCGCTGAGCGGTTGGGGATTCCGAAGATCGCCACGGGTGACGTTCTCCGCGCGGCCTTGCGTGACGGAAGCGAGCAGGGCATCGCCGCCAAGGCATATATGGACCGCGGTGACCTCGTTCCCGATGCCGTCATTCTCGGAATCATGAAGGAAGTATTTGCCGCTCCGTCTACGGCGAAGGGTGCAATTCTCGATGGAGTCGTGCGCACCGTGCCGCAGGCCGAGGGTTTGACGATGATGCTCGCCGAGCTGGGCCGTAAGGTGGACAAGTTTCTTCTTTTCGACGTGTCCGATGACGAGCTGGTGAAGCGGCTTGGCGGGCGCACGGTGTGCGACAGTTGCCAGACTCCGTACAAGGGACTTGAGCCCGGCACGAAGTGCGAGAAGTGCGGCGGCAATCTCGTGCGGCGCAAGGACGACGAGCCCGAATCGATTCGTAACCGGCTTGAGGTTTATCGCAGGCAGACCGAGCCAGTGATCGAGTGGGCGAAGGAAAAGAAGATGACGCTGGTGAAGATCGACGCCAGTGGAGAGCTTGGCGAGATAACCGACCGCGCGATAAAGGCGCTCGAAGAGTGATTCAGCTCAAGTCCCAGCGCGAGATCGAGATTATGGCGCGGGGCGGGCGGATACTGGCCGACACTGTGAAGCTGATGGAGCGCTCGGTCAAGCCGGGCATGACGACGGCGGATCTGGATAAGATCGCCGAGGAGTTCATCCTGAGTCATGCGGGCGCCGTGCCTTCGTTCAAGGGGTTGTACAATTTTCCCGCGAGTATCTGCAGTTCGATCAACAACGAGATCGTGCACGGGATTCCGTCGCGAAAGCGGGTGCTTTCCGAGGGCGATGTGGTGTCGATCGACGTCGGCGTGTTTTATGAAGGTTATCACACCGATTCGGCGACGACCGTTGCGGTGGGAGAAGTGAGCGAGGAGTCGCGGCGTCTGTTGCAGGTGACGCGTGATGCATTAGAGGCGGGCGTGCTTGCAGCGAGGGCGGGAAATCATCTCGGTGATATTGGTGCGGCCGTGCAGGAGATTGTCGAGGCGGCGGGATTCAGCGTGGTGCGCGACCTCGTTGGGCATGGAATCGGCGCGGCGTTTCATGAGGAGCCGCAGGTGCCGAACTATGGCAAGCCGAAGCGCGGGATACGGTTGGTGCCAGGGCTCACGATTGCGATCGAGCCGATGGTGAATGTCGGGAAGCCGGGAATTCGGACGATGCCGGACAAGTGGACAGTCGTGACTGTGGATGGGACGCGGTCGGCGCACTTCGAGCACACTGTGGCGATAACGGAGAATGGGCCGAGGGTGCTTACCGCTGCGTAGCGCGCCGGGTGGGCGTGGCTGACCGGCTTTCCCAAAGTTCTCAACTCAGCCGATTTTCACTTCGTCATTCTCAGGCCGCCACGATCGTGACTCCTTCGAGGCTCCTGAAATCTTCGTCGAACGTAGCGACGAACCCTGGCGAATGCAGTCTTGCGACACAGACGATTGCTGCATCCACG
>JBKJRW010000087.1:0-25784 GCA_046593165.1 Gemmatimonadaceae bacterium | reverse complement strand
AGGAACTGTGTGCCATTCGCGATGAGGTCGTCGTAGCTCTCGACAACGTCCCGATGACGGCTGTCTCTGCTGTTGATCGCCGCCAGCCACCCTGAGGTGTCGAGGAATATCCTCCTGTTCACCGCTTGTGGCTGTCTGCGTAGGCCCGAGCCAGATGCTCATCGTGTGCCTCGGCGATGTCCGCAGGCAGGGGTTTCTCTCGCATCGTCCGCATGAATGTCTGTACGGGCCCGTCGGATCCCGCTTTCTCCGCCGCGAATTTACGAAGGCCCTGTCTCAGAACTTCAGCGCGTGAGAGGCCTGTCTGCTCAGCCATTGAGTCGAGCAGGCGGCGCTCGTCAGGCGCCATGTAGATCTGGAGGGGCTCGCGGACGCCGCGGCGCTTTCCGGGGTTATTCATTAAGAAAACTTAATTAATAACAGTAACTACCGCCACGACGCCTACCTGAGGGTAACCTCAGATGTCGCAAGGACGGCGCGGATATGTCCAACAGGATTCGGGTTGATGGCGCGACACTCCACTATCGCAAGTGGGTGATCAATAGTCCAACTACGCCGCCGAGAACCGCCCCGGCCAGGACGCCGCCGAGGGTATTGCCGGACAACCCGGGGTTTCTGCATGACAATCCTGGCGACGTGGGGCAGGAGTATCCCTTCTCGTCCATTGCGTGGCCCGTGATACCTCCAAGAACTCCTCCAATCAGGATGCCAATGACAACTGGGCGGACTGACGAGCGCCGAGAGCCACTGTCAGCGCTCCACACTATTCGCTGCCGACCGGTTCGCCCTGGTTGCAGCCCGAAGGAGGGAGCCCCTGTGGGGACCACCCGCTGCGTGTTTGCGGGCGTCGGCCCTTGGGCAAGCGCTTCGGTGTATGGGAAGACAACACCGCCCACAAACACCAGCAGCGTCGCTAGTACTCGCGCAATGCGTTCTTTTTTAGTTGCCTGCACGACATTCCTCCTCAGTAAAACGCGCCAGAACAGGTGCGAACGACAGATCGCCTTAGATATTTGGCGTCAAATTTTGGCCGATCGGTAAAATTCGCTTAGGCATGGTTACATCAGTTTTTGATTTGCGAGTATGGGATAAATCCCTCGTTCTCTGTCGGGTGTTCCCCGATTCGCAGTGATGCACCTTTCGCTGGCCCGCGATTCATTTTTCATTGCTCGGTACCCGGTTGCTGATTTACGATGCAGCAAGCATTGCAGGCTGCGCTCTGCCGACAGAATGAACTCATGACGTCCGAATCCGAAGGTGAGAGGCGGCTCGAGAGTCCGATACCTTGGTGCCTTGCGGCAGTCCTGGGTGCGTTCGCGACACTGATTGCCGGTCTCGCCTACGTTCCACAGATCCACAGATTCCTGGGACTGATGGGATTCGGCAGTGAGCCTTGGAAGGAGGAAGCTGCCACGGGCTTCGTCATCGCTTTCGCTGTGATGCTGCCCGCCGCGCTCGCACCGTCGGGTTGGCCGAGGAGAATTACCGCAGCGGTCATTTTCTTCGTGGGCGCGACACTGGCGTGGCTGGCGTGGCACGCGGCATATGCGTCGCCCTACGGCGGGATGGCCCAGATGGTGTGGGCATACGCGGGTGGCGGGCTCGGGCTCGCGCTGTCCCTCAAACCGTGGCGAACTCCGAAATCGGAAGGATTATTCGACGGTGCCGTTCTCGCGTTGCCGCTTCTCGCACTGTGCGTCGCAGCGTTGCTAGGCGTTGGGCGGCCCCAGTTCGGACAATTCGCCTACTTGTATAACGCCAAGGGCGATACGCTCCGGGCAATGATGGTTCGGTTCCGAGTCGACACACTTGCTCCGCCGGTGGACGCAATCGTGTTGAGCGAGAAGAAAGCGGCCATCGTTAGACTTTCAGCGGGCAAGGACCGGTTCGTCGTCGAGACGGATATCGGAAGTGGGGCATCCGCGTGGGTGGGCGAGGAAATGAAGAGGGCGGGAATACTACTCGCTGTGGAGCGAGCGGCCGACGTGGGTCTGGCGGAGCGGCTCGCATCGGAAATCGCGGCGGGGCAAACAGCGTCGATATTCTCGCGATTCCCGTTGCCGCATGCGGATTTCAGCGATGCCGCGTTGTTCCGGAGCGAGCCGATGATTCCTGTTGTCGCAAATGTGGATCGACCACCCCGAGCTGCAAAGCCAGATCGATAATGCGATGCTGGCAGTGAGCTCGGGATGTATCGCTCCGTCTCTATCTTGTTTTGAAAATACCGACTGTAAACGTGGTCGCCAGCAATGAAGGCGAGGTACGCTAGAAGGTCGTCCGAACCAACACCCCGAGTCGCGGCGCACTCTGCGCGAAAATCACGTCAGGCGTGACGACCATCGCGCGTCTCTTCCGGCGTCTGTCGCCCCGCTTGTCGCGATCCCGGCCCCGGTCATCCTCCTCGCGCGCTTCGAGAATCCCGTAAATACCGGATGCTATCGACACGCCACCGAGCACAATCGTAGCAGTCCCGACACGCTCGGTGGCCCGATTGCCGTCGAGGTGATTGGCCCCGGTAATGACCGCCGCCGTTCCTGCCAAGACGCCGAGCACTCCGCTCAGATAACTCGGCTTCACGACGTTCACCGCAGACGTCGCAAGTGACACGCTGCCGAGGGCGATCGCTGCCATGGCAAAGTCGCCCGTGACGCGATTGGTCTCTCCAGATATTGGGAACCCACCGTTATAGGTAGGCTGGATCCTCGCGGCCTCGGCGACACTGAGCCCCGCGCTATCGAGCCACGCGATGAGCGCCGGATCGTCGGCCAACTCGCGGATGTATGCGTTGTTCCGGGTTGAGGCAACGGATTCGACCAGATCGTGGCGACCCGACCTGTCGATCAGATAGGCCATCGCGCAGAGACTTCCTTCAGCGTCCCTGAAGAACGGCGTCGGCACCGCGAATCGGTCGTTCTTCGGAAACGTCGCAGCGTTGCGATACCGTCGCAGCCATCCCGCGAGCTGCGCACGCTTTAACCGCTGCGCGCGAGTGAGGCTCGAGACATCGCGCGATTCCAGCTCGACGCCGACGGAGTCGAAGTGATGCTGCAACCGGGCGACTTCTGCCGACCTTGCGGACTCTGCCGGCTTCGGCCAGCCGGCTCCGAAAAGGATTACGCTGCCGGCGGTGAGCGAGAAAAAGACAAGAGCACGACGCATGCTGCCTCCATTTCCTGGTGGGCGCCATGCGACTTGAAGCGAAGTGCCTCTGCCGAGACGCCTTCGGCATAATCGGGAGGATATACTGATTCCGCCAGCGGAATAGCCTTCAACGCCTGATGTCTACAACGGGCGTGCCGGGGTGAGTGCGAGCGTAATCAACGATGAGCTTGTCGGCCGTCACCAGCGGGACGTTCCGCAGTTGCGCCGTCGCGAGCAGCATCCGGTCGGCGGGATCGTTATGCACCGTTCCGGCGAGCCGGGTGCTGAGGAAAAGAATCTCGCGGTCCAGCGGAAGCAATCTGATTCCCGGCGCCTGGGCAGCTCTCGCCAGCCAGACCGCTACATCGACAGAAAATGTCAACCTGCCTTTTGCCGCCTTGACCGCCACTTCCCACCATGAAATATCCGACACGAGCAGTCCGTCGCCCTTCCCGCTCCGGTCGAGGAGGGGCGGTGTCCGCTTGTTCATCTGCGAAGCATCATCCTCGAGGTGCCAAAGCCAGACATGAGTGTCGAGAAGGAGCTGCCCCTGGTAACTGGACAGCTCCTCCGGACGCCACACCCGGGAACGCGAAGAGGTGGTCAGGTGTCGCCCCACGCTTCGAAGTCCGGAGCGACGATGTCTCCGTGACCAAGCACGGTTCCGCGCATGAAGCCACGCGCGCTGGCTACCTCTCCGTCAGCAGGCACCAGCTTGGCCACGGCACTCCCGTGCTTCGTGATCACGATGTGCGTTCCCTCGTCGCGCACCTTGTCCATCAGCGCAAGGCAAGTGTTCTTGAACATTCCGGCCGGCACCTCAATGGTTTCGGATGCATCCAATGATGAACCGGGCGATGGAAGAGCGCGGGATGATTTCTTTGACGGGGGCATCGAAACCTCAGAGGCGGACTGGTCGGAAAGGTACAGCTATGGCCATATCAATATGGCTATGCGATGCATATGGGTCAAGAGGCTTAGCTGGCGGAGGAGCGTAACCCTCGCAACTCGCAACCCTGCCCCTCTGACCCCTCTCACCTGTGTCTCTCTAAGTTGCCCTACTTCTCGTCCATGAACGGGTACCTGTAATCCTGCGGCGGCGAGAATGTCTCCTTGATGTTCCGCGCACTCACCCATCGAGTGAGGTTGAGCTTCGACCCCGCCTTGTCGTTCGTCCCCGAACCTCTCGCCCCTCCAAAGGGCTGCTGTCCCACCACCGCGCCAGTGGGCTTGTCATTCACATAGAAATTGCCGGCGGCATTCCGCAAGGCCCCGGCAGCGGTTCGCACCGCGGCACGATCGCGCGCGAACACCGCTCCGGTCAAAGCATAGGGCGAAGTCTGATCCACTATCTCCAGAGTCGCCTCCCATTTTGAATCGGGGTACACATGCGCCGTGACGACCGGGCCAAAGATCTCCTCGCACAGGAGCTTGTAACCGGGATCGTTTGTCTCCACGAGCGTCGGCTCGATGAAGTAGCCATCCTCGCCCTTCACACCGCCGCCCGAGAGAATCTTCGCATTCGACCTGCCATGTGACACGTACTCCCCGATCTTGTCGAACGCACGCTTGTCGATCACCGCCCCCATGAAATTCCGGAAGTCGGCCGGGTCGCCCATTTTGATGTCCTTCATTATCGCAACCGTGCGATCACGCACCTCTGGCCAGAGCGATTCCGGCACATACACGCGACTCGCGGCCGAGCATTTCTGGCCCTGATACTCGAATCCGCCTCGGGCGATGGCGACTGAGAGAGCCACTGGATCGGCCGACGCATGCGCGACGATGAAATCCTTTCCGCCAGTCTCGCCGACGATACGCGGGTACGAGCGGTAGGTCGACATGCTCGCGCCGATTGTCTTCCACATGCTGTTGAAGACGCCGGTGCTCCCCGTGAAATGCACTCCGGCGAGATCGCGATGCGCGAGCAGTTTGTTGGAGATCATGGCGGAATCGCCAGGAACGAAGTTGATCACCCCCGGCGGCAGCCCTGCCTCTTCGAGCAGCTTCATCAGATAGTAGGCAGACACGATCGCGCTCGACGCGGGCTTCCAGATTACGGTGTTGCCCATCAACGCCGGCGCGGTCGGAAGATTACCCGCGATCGACGTGAAGTTGAACGGCGTCACCGCATACACGAAGCCCTCGAGTCCGCGATAGTCGAGCTGGTTCCACATCGTGTGATCAGAGAGCGGCTGCTCGTCGTACAACTGTTGCGCGTAGTGTGGATTGAACCGCCAGAAGTCGATTAGCTCGCAGGCGGCATCGATCTCCGCCTGGAACGCGGTCTTCGATTGGCCGAGCATCGTCGCGGCGTTGATCGTCGGTCGCCACGTCGTCGTCAGCAGTTCGGCCGCCTTGAGAAACACTGCCGCGCGGTCTTCCCATGCCCAGTTGGCCCAGTCGTGCCGCGCATCGCGCGAGGCGGCGATCGCTGCGTCCACATCGGCGGCGGCCGCCTTGTGCCAGTCGGCGAGCACATGACGATGGTTGTGCGGCATCACCGATTGTGCGAGGTCACCGCTTCGCACTTCCCGGCCGCCGATGATAGCGGGGATATCTATCCGTTCGTCGGACATCGATGCGAGGCGATCCTTGAGAGCGGTGCGCTCGGGAGAACCCGGTGCGTAACTGCGGACCGGCTCGTTTACCGGGACGGGGACGCGGCGATTGCCGTTGAATCCTGGAAATGCGGCGGGGGATCTTGACGAGTCGGGCATGCTTTCCTTTGCGGGTGATGACTTGGTGCGTTGGTTTCACCCCAGGATGTTGATCGTGAAGTTCAGTCGAAAGATACCTGCCACACACCTTGGGCGAACCCCCACGTTTGCGACACCGTTACGGGGGTAGGTTTGTTGTCATGCGAGGCACACTCCCAACGCTTGCAATCGCGCTCCTGACACTCGGCTGCACCGCCGATCCAGTGGCGTGGGGCGAAGTAATGCATAGCGATGCACCGCCTCAGCCGGCCGAGAGCGCGAGAAGCGTTGCGGGACTGACGGTGGAAGGTTGTCAGGGGTCGCTTCGTGTTGTCGTCGCGGGAGAGTCATCGTTCGCAGCGTGGTGGACGGTGAGGCGCGACAGCACGGCAGTGCTGATGACGGCGCGCGCTCTTCGTGGCCAACCGTGGTCGGCCCCGGTGATTGCCGATTCCACCGATCGGGGAACACGGGGATGCGGGCGTCCGCCTGCGGCCATCGCCGCCGATACGAAAAGCGGTTACGTGCATCTCGCGTACTTTCTCGAGCCCGCGAGCGGCGGCGGAGTGTTCTTTGTCCACTCGATGGACGGCGGTGCCACCTTCCACGCCGCCGTGCCTATCGTGTACGGAAAGAATCCCGCCCGCACCAGCGTGTCTTCCCATGGCGACAGGGTCGCAGTGGCTTACGAGGATCCCAACAGCCAGCAGCTGCTCGTCGGAGTCGCGCTTTCGAGGACGATGGGTCACATCTTCGAGGAGCGAGTGCTGGCGACAAGCGACAACGGACGAGCGCGACAGCCGGTCGTGCGTGTCAGCGGCGACTCCCTCAAGCTGTGGTGGAGCGACTACCCGGCTAACCCAGCGATCAGCGCGACGCGGCCGATGTACCGTGCAGGGCAATGGCATTGATCATCTGAGGGTATCGTTGCGTGTCGGTGTCCATGAAGTACCTTGGCTCTGCCGGTCATTGTTGAAGTGTGGCGCAGCACGACCGCCCGGGGATTGTCTCCGGGTGCCGAACTCAATGGAGAATCGCATATGCGTCGTATGACTCGTTTGTCGGTCGCGTTCGTCGGGTTTGCCTGCGTGGCAGGAGGTCTGGCTTCGTCGCGGGCCGAGGCGCAGGGTGGCTTTGGTGGTCGGGCAACGGCGGGGATATTTGGCGGCGTATCCATTCCCAGCGGGGAGCTGAGCGACGAGGTAAAAATGGGATGGCATGGGGGAGCACTCGCGAAGATCAGGGCATTCGGGCCGCTCGACCTGCGTCTGGATGGCACCTACACAAAGCTGGGGAAGAAGGATCTCACTGGAACTACGCGGACAATCATTACGGATGGGACTGTCAGCTTCGGAACGGTGAATGCTCTGATCAACCTCGGCGTCGATTCGGCGGAGTACCCGGGTGACAATGCGGTTTCCCCGTACATCATCGCGGGGGCCGGGACTTATCGGCTCGACTTCCGTGCGACTTGCAGGGGTGACTGCGCCACATTCATCAATCCGCCAGTCGATTCGTTTCCTGGGTTGAATTTCGGAGGTGGTGCGACTGTACCCGTAGCCGGGCTTCGTACGTTCGTGGAGGGGCGGTACCACCGCATCTCGCGAAGCCTGGTCGAGGGTGGGTCCAGAACGTTCGTTCTGTTATCGGCCGGAATAAAATTCAGATAGACAATTCTTCGATGGCGCAATACCTCGGCGCACACACCATTAATAACGGCGGCATCCACATGGCCGTGCTGCGGGCTGGTAACGCTGGCATGACGGCGATGCAGCTCTTTACGGCCATCCCGAAGTACTATGGCGACAAGGTTTCGATAAAGCCTGAGCGGGTGGAGCGGTTTCGCGCCGCATTGGCGGAGACGAAGATCGAGCCGGGGAACGTCGTGGTGCATGCGGCGTACGTGCTGAACGTAGCGACGCCGGACGATGACAAGTGGGTGCGCGCGGCGGGGGGGTTGCGAAAAGAGATGGAGCGCTCGAGCGCCCTTGGTGTTGGTTCGGTGTGCTTTCATCCTGGATCGGCGGGAGGGAGCGAGAGGTCGGAGTCTGCGAAGCGCATAGCGACGGCGATGATCGGCGCTCTCCAGGCGGCTGATTCGGCGACCCGGCTGTTGATCGAGAACACTGCCGGAGCGGGTCGCACGATGGGGAGGACGGCTGACGAGATCGCGGAGATTCTTTCCCACATTCCGGAGTCCCTCAGGTCGCGGACGGGGTACGGGCTCGATACTTGTCATCTCTTCGCATCGGGTTACGACATCTCTGAATCGAAGGAGTTGTTTACTGCGATTCTCGATGACTTCGAGGAGAAGATCGGCGAGGCGCCGTCGTTCTTTCACCTCAACGACAGCGAGGGTACGCTGGGGTCGAACAAGGATCGCCACATGCTCATCGGAGAGGGCGCGATAGGGGAGGAGCCATTCCGCTGGCTGATGGCTGATCGTCGCTCGAAAGAGGTCCCGTTAATTCTCGAAACGCCGCAGAAAGATTACGACGTAGGGGACGACGATCCCTCACCGGATCCTTACGATGTTCGGATGATGCAGCTTCTCTCCTCGTAAAAGAGGGCGTTTTCCCTCTTGCAATTGGCTATTGTGGCTATACTTTGCCACGCGAGACGCGCACCGGCGTCGGCGTAAATAGCCCGCCCCGATTCAACCACTCAGGAGTAGCTATGGCAACTGCGAAGAAGAAGAGCTCGGCGAAGAAGTCGTCCTCGAAGTCAGCGAAGAAGTCGACTGCCAAGAAGAGTTCCGCCAAGAAGCCGGCGAAGAAAAAGGCTGCGAAGCGCGTGCCGAGCGCTGCGTTCATGAAGCCGATGACGCCAAGCGCTCAGCTTGCGGCCGTGGTCGGAACCGCTCCACTTCCGCGCACTGAAGTCACGAAGAAACTCTGGGCTTACATCAAGCGTAAGGGTCTCCAGGATGCCAAGAACCGTCGCATGATCAACGCCGACGACAACCTCCGCCCCGTGTTCAATGGAACGAAACAGGTTTCAATGTTCGAGATGACACGGCTCGTCAACAAGCACCTCAAGTAAAGCACATTGGCAGTCGCGTCGAACAAGGGGCGCGCTCAGGAAGCGCGCCCCTTTACGCAGCGGTCATCGCTGCATCGTTTCTGGGAGAATTTCAAGGCGCTGCTGAGCGCGCTCCTGTTTTTCATCTTTCTCCGCACCTTCATTCTTGAAGCGTACCGGATTCCGTCGGGGAGCATGATTCCGTCATTGCTCATCGGCGACTGGCTGTTCGTCAACAAGCTGGTGTATGGTCCCCATATTCCGTTTACCAGCATGAATCTTCCGGGATACCGTGATCCGGCCCGTGGCGATATCGTGGTGTTCAAGTCGCCGCCGCAGTCGGATCAGCCGTGGGATCCGAACCCGACGCTCGTAAAGCGGCTGGTGGGTATGCCGGGTGATACTCTCTTCATGCGCAAAGCTGTGCTATACAGAAACGGTGTGGTGGCGAGAGAGAACTTCCCCGTGTCGGGTGCTGAGCAGGCTTTCGATTCGATCGATCCGTTGTTCGACTGGCAGAAGCGCGTTGGACTCACCTCGTCGCGGTTCGGGGCGGCTCCGGCGCAGCCATCTCATGACAACTGGGGGCCGATCGTAGTGCCGCCCCGTCATTATTTCATGATGGGAGACAGCCGCTATAACTCGAAGGACAGCCGGTATTGGAGTTTTGTGCCCCGGGAGAACATCAGGGGGCAGCCGATGTTCGTGTACTACGCGTATAACGCGGACGACAGTGACAGACCGCTTCCGTTCATCACCGATATCAGATGGAGCAGGATCGGGCACTGGATCCGGTAACTGGTACCCGATGCCCGTTACCAGCTACTGGCCACCAGCTACTCGGCTACCAGACCCAGCGGTTTGGTGAACGTCGAGTCGAACGTGATGGCCCGGCGATATTCGTCGGGCCGGTAATCGGGATCCATCACGATAAAGCGGTTGCCGACTCTCAGGATGTGAACCTGTCTGTCCGGTGAGTCCTCGTTGACGGCGACGCTGTAGGCGGCGGCCGCGCGCGAGCAGATGACCGGGTCGCTTACCGGCTTGACCTCGCGGGATTTCACCCTCGCGACGTTGTAGACGACGAGAGTCCGCTCAGCGATGGCGTCCTTGCGCCTCATCAGCGACATGAAGAGCCGCTGGTTGTAGCGCTCCCCGGCGATTGCCTTCACGCATCCGGCTTCGTGCGTCGCGGGAAACGCGACGGGGCTCAGCGCCAGAATCGGCGTCGCCGCCACGATCGCGGCAATCCAGAGTCTAGTATGCATGGCATCATAACGACTATCCGGGGCCGATTCAGGTAACGGTGGGGCTGAGCTTCATCGGTGTCATCTGTGTTAACCCTCTGTTTTCCCAGGAACACGCACCAGCACCCGGTAGTAAATTGAAGGACATGCGCGATTTCATCGCGAGACAGAACAGCGAACGTTTGAGGCAGCGTCTGTCGGCGGGGATCAGGGTCAGGGAGCCGGCGGCGTTCACGCGGCTCGCACACTCGCTGATCGACATGGCCCTTGTCACCGGGATTATCGCGCGCCTGTACCGCGCGATGGTCCTGAGCCGCGCGCAGGACGCCAGCGGCACCTACGTCGCCGCAACGCTAACGATCGGCGCGGTTTTCCTGCTGATGATGGCTTCGATACACCTGAGCCGGCATCCGCTCCGTGACTGGCTCTGGCGCGCACCTGCATTCGCCGTCGCAGAAGGCGCGGCCGAGATGCTGGCGAGCCTTGTCCTCATCGCACTGAACCGCGAGCCACTGGGGACGGGAGGAGCCCGGCTTCAGGACTGGCCAGGCATGGCCATCGGAACATTGGGCTGGCGCCTAGTCACCATCTCGCTGTTCGCGCTTCTGCTGGCAGGAATCGTCAAATGGGTGAGGTACATGCTGTTGCGCAAGGAACACGCGGCATGGAGCGACGGCACGGTGCGCGCAGAGATACCGGGAGAGAGCTTCGTCGAGCGCCGTCACCATTAGGCGGAGCGCCGCACACCGTCTATTATTCGACAGTACCGGAAATCAACAACCAGCGGGGTTCAACGATGTACGACGAAAGAATGGTCACGCCGATGCGGCAGGAGCTCACCAGCCTCGGCGTCGAAGAAATGCGGACAGCAGACGAGGTGGACGCCAAGCTGAAGGACGGAAAGGGCACGACGCTCATCGTCGTGAACTCGGTGTGCGGCTGCGCAGCGCGCAATGCCCGCCCGGCCGTCGCCAAGGCGATACAGCACGCTGCCAGGCCCGACACACTCACGACAGTCTTCGCGGGGCAGGACGTCGCTGCCGTGCAGCGCGCGCGCAGCTACTTCACGGGTTACCCACCGTCATCGCCGCAGATTGGCTTGCTCAAGGACGGCAAGGTGGTATTCATGCTGGAGCGGCACCAGATCGAAGGGCGGAGCGCTGGAGAGATTGCGGATGATCTTGTGGGGGCGTTCGACAAGTACTGCTCGGTGCCTGCCGATGCGGCGGTGGCGAGCTAGAGCATTTAGTATCGAAAAGATACTAAACTACGTAAAATAGAACGACACAGATCCGAGAGGTCAGAAGCATAGTTTCGAGTTGCTAGGATTGTCCTCTAGCAACTATGAGCTATGCTTCTGACCTCTCGGATCTGCGTCGTTCTACTTTGACTTTCCGTAGTTCATCGAGAGTAGGAAACCCACCGAATCATCTCCCTCAAAGTTGGCCGCTTCCCGTACATAAGCAGTCCAACCCGGTAAATCCGCGCAGCGAACCACGTCGAGGCCAGACACGCAAGCGCAACCCCGGCCAGCGTCCCCACAAGCTCGTACCAGGGCACACTCCCCAGACTCAACCGCAACGGCATGATGATCGGGGCCGAGAAGGGCAGCCATGACATCACGCTTGCCAGCCGGGATGTGGGGTTGAGCAGAATCGGATTGATGAAGATTGCCGTCGCAACCAGAAGAATCAGCATCGGCTGCACCGCCTGCTGCGCCTCCTGCTCGGTATTGACCGACGCTCCCACCGCCGCGTACAGCGACGAATAAAAAATGAACCCCAGCACGAAGAACAACAGCAGCAGCAACGCGAGCCCGATCGATATCTCGGGCAGCGCGAACGGCATCGTCGCCACGCCGAACTTCGCAAGTATCGGTTGCCTGAGCTTGAACATCACCACCGTCGTTATCACCCAGATGATCTGCTGAGTCAGCCCGACCGCCCCAACGCCCAGAATTTTTCCCGCCAGCAGTGTCTCCGGTGGAACGCTCGACACGACGACTTCCGCCACACGAGTCGTCTTCTCCTCGAGCACACCGCGCAAAACATTCTGACCATACAGCACGATCGACATATAGAGCAGAAACGCGATTGCGCCGGCGAAAATGATGCTCACCGTGCCGGAGCCGCCTCGCCCTTTGTCGGTGATACGTTCCGAATTGAGACGGAGCGGAATGAAAGTCAGGCCCTGCACCGCGCTCGAATCGATTCCCGCCTTCTCCAGCCGCTGTGCAAGCAGCGCCTCCTTCACGGAGGCACGCAGGCGCTCCATGTCGCCCAGCGAGGTCGCATTACGCCCCGCGTACTTCACCTCTTCGCCGCCCAGCGTGCGCGCGTCGGCGATGAGATAACCGCTCAACTGCCTGGCCATCACCTGCTTCGTCGCCGTGCTCTCGGCCGCTGCTACCTCACCTGGCTTCAGTACCAGAACCTGCGGCGGAAGGGAACCGGGAGCCCGTCCACGACCCATCACATCCGCGATACGCTGGCCGAAACCGGTTGTCGTCGCGTCGAGAATACGCGTGTTCGTGAACTCGGAGGTGGATTTCGAGCGCTTCGCCATCACCGCTGGAATGATGATCATCGCGCCGAAAAAAATCGGCCCGAACACAGTAACGACGATGAACCACCTGGTGCGGACGCGTTCGAGATACTCGCGCTTCACGATCGCCCAGAGCTTAGCCATGACCGGTCATCCCCATCTCGACGCCCGTCGCGCCGACTTTCTCGAGGAAAATCTGATGCAGCGACGGCTGCACGATCTCGAATCTGTTGATCGAAGCGCCGGTAGCGACGATCCTCTGAAGCAGGGCCTGCGGATCGGCCCCCTTCGCCAGCTCGACCTCGAAGTACCGGTTGGAATCGTCCACCCGGTCCACGAGTGTCTTGTCGTTGAGCACCGCGGCAACTTCGGGCGAAGGTTCGCCGCCCAGCCCAAGCGCGATGTTTCGGGTGCCATGCGAATGCTTGATCTCGGTGATCGAGCCGTCGAGCACCTTCTCACCGCGCGCGATGATACACACCGAATCGCAAAGACGCTCGGCGTTATCCATCAGGTGAGTGCTGAAGATGATCGTCTTGCCGCGCTGCTTGAGCTCGACGATCGTATCCTTGAGCGCCTGCGCGTTGATTGGGTCGAGCCCGCTGAAGGGCTCGTCGAGGATGATGAGATCTGGGTCATGGAGCAGCGTGCCTATGAACTGCACCTTCTGCTGCATTCCCCGCGACAGCTCGTCCACCTTGGCGAGCCCCCAGTCTTTCTCGGCTGTCTTGAGGTCGAGCCGCACGAGCCACTCGTCGATCCGGCGGTCGGCGAGATCGCGTTTCATGCCCTTTAACTCGGCCAGAAAGCGCAGCACCCGCTTCACCTGCATCTTGCGGTAGAGGCCCCGCTCTTCGGGGAGGTAGCCGATATGGTCGGTGAGCGCCGGGTCATTCGCCGGACGCCCGAGGATCCTGATCGAGCCCTCGTCAGGCGCGATGATGTTGAGGATCATGCGGATCGTGGTGGTCTTCCCAGCGCCATTGGGGCCGAGTAGTCCGTACACCGCGCCCTTCGGCACACGTAGCGACAAGTCGCGAACTGCGACGTGCTCCGCGAACCGCTTGACGGCATGATCGATTTCGATTGTGAAGTCTGCCATGTAGTCCAGAATCGGATATAGCCGTACAATATAGGCGTGAGATCATGGAATCGCGGAGACATCCGCTTCGACAGAAATGAACTCGCCGGTGCGTTCGGCGACATCGGCACCGACCTGCCGCTCATCATCGGAATGATTCTCGCCGCCGGGCTGCCCGGTGCCAGCGTGCTGATCATGTTCGGGCTGATGCAGTACCTGACGGCAGTCACTTACCGCATGCCGATGCCGGTACAGCCCTTGAAGGCAATCGCGGTAATCGTCATCACGCAGAAAATCGCCCCTGGCGTTCTCTATGGCGGGGGCCTGGCGATCGGATTGACGATGCTCGTCCTGACACTGACGGGTGGAATTACCTGGCTGGCCCGGATCGTTCCCAAGGCCGTCATTCGGGGATTACAGCTGGGGCTCGGAATCCAGCTCTCACTTCTCGCTCTCAAGGATTACGTGCAGGCCGACGGAGTGCGGGGTTACGGATTGGCGATCGTCGCTTTCGCAGTCATCGTAGCCCTTTACGGCAATCGCCGTTTCCCCCCCGCGCTTCCGGTGATAATCCTTGGCGTCATCTACGCGTTCATCTTCAAGCTGAGTGGCTCAGACCTGGCCGGTGCAGCAGGATTCGATCTGCCACGGATTCAGTCGATCGCATTGGACGATCTCGTCACCGGCTTTCTCGTGCTCGCACTTCCGCAGATACCGCTCTCACTCGGGAATTCGGTGCTCGCTACCAGGCAGGTGGCGGAGGATCTCTTTCCCGAAAAAAACGTCACGGTCAAGAAGCTGAGCTTCACGTATGCGTTCATGAATCTCGTGAATCCGTTTTTCGGGGGAATTCCGACTTGCCACGGGTCGGGTGGAATGGTTGGCCACTACACGTTTGGCGCGCGCACCGGCGGGTCGATCATCATCTACGGGTCGATCTTTCTCGTTCTCGGGTTGTTCTTCGCTGGCGGATTCCAGCAGGTGGTGCAGGTGTTCCCGCTTCCGATGCTCGGAGTGCTGCTGCTGTTCGAGGGAGCTGCCTTGATGATGATGGTCCGCGATCAGGCGGGCGATGCAGGCGATTTATTCGTTGCCGTGATGGTGGGCCTGATCGCCAACGGGGTTCCCTATGGCTATGCGGTCGCGCTGGTGGTTGGGACCGGGCTTTATTACCTGGGGCGCTTACCGGGCAGATCAGGCAAGCAGTAGGACGAGAGAGGCGGCCGGGAGCGGTGCGAGAGAGTGATGTTAGCCGTTCGGCGCGGACCTGGTTGAGGAGCTCAGAACGCTTCTTTGAGCCTGATTGGGCTGCGTGACATCGGCAAAGCTGATCCACTTTTCCAGAAGAAGGACGCGGCTTTGGCCGCTTGCCTGAACCGCCAACATGGTTCCATACGGCCAGGTGCGGAGTGAAGGGAAGTGGCTGCGGACGGCCCTCAGCGAACCCCTTCCGGAGTGCTAATAGCCATTCGAGAGAATAGGGGGTAAGAGTTTCGCAGATCCGTACTTTAGAATACGGGCCGCGAGAATTGTCTACCGTGGCAGCTGTTCCACAGCTTGACTGGCCGATCATTTGCACTCGCAATCGCGCGCATGAGACTGTCTCTACGTTTTGTCGTGCCGCTGGCGCTGGCCCTCGCGGCCTTGGCTTACGCCGTCAGTCCGCTTGTCGATCGGCTCACCCTCCGATGGTTTACTCGAGATCTGGACCTCCGATCCAATCTCATCGCGAACGCGATCGACGGGCCGCTCGGAGTTTTCGTCGCGTCGGGTAATCCGAGCGCTGTTCAGCAGTACTTCGCTCGCATAGTTCGCGATGAGCGTCTTTACGGGATCGGTTTGTGTCCGACGCGATCATCCGCCATCATCGGTATGGGGGAGATGCCTCCCGAGATTCGCTGCGATCAACTCTCGCAATACGAGAGCGAATACGGGCAGATAGTGCGGGAGGACACTGGGCCACTCCTCGTGACTGTCCGGTCTCTCGAGACCACAATAGGACCGGGCGCTCGTCTTATTCTTCTGCACGACGTGAGCTTCATCACGAGACGCAGCGAGGAAACACGGCGATATCTGTTTTACCTGTTCGCAGGCCTTGCCGCAATTGTGTCGATCATCACCGTGGTCATCGCTCAGCTGAGTTGGCGCGGCTGGGTCGCAGGGCTTCGCGCCATACTGAAAGGAGAGGATGACGGCGACAACCCGTTATCGGGATCGAGAGAACTGCAGCCGATTGAGAACGACCTGCGTGCCCTGATACGCGATCTGGAGGCCGAACATCGTTTCCGCGACGGAGAGCGGCTGGCGTGGAGTGCCGAGACTCTGCGCGAAATCCTTCACCGCGAGTTGCGCGGCCAGCAGGTAATCGTAGTCTCCAACCGGGAGCCATACATTCATGTGCGGCAGGGTGACGAAATCGCGGTTCAGCGCCCTGCGAGCGGGCTGGTCACGGCCATCGAGCCCGTCATGCGGGCCTGCTCCGGAACGTGGATCGCTCACGGCAGCGGATCGGCCGACAGGGAATCCGTCGACAAGCACGACCGCATAGCAGTCCCAATTGATGACCCGGCTTACTCACTGCGTCGGGTCTGGCTCACCCGCGAGGAGGAGGCCGGCTACTATTACGGATTCGCCAACGAAGGACTCTGGCCGCTCTGTCATATCGCCCATGTGAGGCCGACTTTCCGGACGTCCGACTGGGAGCAGTACAAACGGGTCAACCAGAAGTTTGCCGACGCGGTCGTCGTAGAGAGCAAGGGCAGCGACCCGATCGTTCTGATCCAGGACTATCATTTTGCGCTTCTGCCACGAATGATTCGCGATGCGCTTCCGCGGGCGACGATCATCACCTTCTGGCACATTCCGTGGCCCAATCCCGAAGCGTTTGGAATCTGTCCCTGGCGCGAGCAGCTTCTCGATGGGTTACTGGGCAGCAGCATTCTTGGCTTTCACACGCAGTTCCACTGCAACAACTTCGTCGACACCGTCGATCGTCTGGTAGAAGCCCGGGTTGATCGCGAAACATTTTCCGTGTCCTACAGCAAACAGACGACGACGGTCAAGCGATTTCCAATCTCGATCGACTGGCCGCCCGAAGCCCAGCTGATCGATAAGCCTGTGGAGCAGTGCAGGGAGGAAGTGAGACGTCGCCACAATCTTCCGCCTGGACACAAGCTCGGCATCGGCGTCGATCGCCTCGACTACACAAAGGGAATCGAGGAGAGATTTCGCGCGGTCGAAAGGTTGTTCGAGGCGCACCCCGACTGGATCGGGCGGTTCAGTTTCATACAGATCGCAGCGCCAACTCGCGCAAGCATTGAGGATTACCAGAATTATGAGCAAAGAGTGCGATCGCTCGTGAGACGTATCAACGCGCGATATGGACACGGGGCGCATCCGGCGATCATTCTGCTCGTGCAACACCATGAGCCGAGCGAAGTGTATACGCACTATCGTGCGGCCGATTTGTGTTTCGTCAGCAGCCTGCACGACGGAATGAATCTTGTCGCGAAGGAATTCGTCGCATCGCGCGATGATGACGCGGGCGTACTGATACTCAGCCAGTTCACCGGTGCTGCGCGCGAGCTGCCTGAAGCGTTGATCGTGAATCCCTATGACGTCGAGGAGTGTGCGTTCGCGCTCAACGTGGCGCTGACCATGCCCCTGTCATGGCAGCGGACCAGAATGCAACTCATGCGCTCTCTGGTCAGCGAGTTCAACGTGTACCGATGGGCGGGAAGGATGCTGATCGATGCGGCAGCCATTCGTCGTCGAGGGCGCGTTCAGACGAGCAATCCCGCCGCACCGGGCGCAGGATATTCCGGAGAGGCGACACCGTCGAGCATGGCAAGTGTACCGCTCTCCTGAGCCTTCGCGCACTTCAGGACGCGCGCGCAAGCCGCCGGGTCCGCGGATGGAGTGGGCATGGTTCTTCGATGTTGACGGGACGCTCGTTGAAATCGCGGCGTCGCCGTCGCGTATTGTCGTTCATGACGAACTGCTGCCGCTCATTGTGCAACTCCACTCGCGCACCAAGGGAGCTGTGTCGTTGATCACCGGTCGGGCGATACGTGATCTCGACCAGTTTCTTCCGCTGCCCGGAATATCGGTCGCAGGGCAGCATGGGCTCGAGCTGCGAACGGCCGATGGCAAGATGATCTCAAATATGGTCGGTCAGGAGGTATTGATTCCGGTGCGGGACGCGCTGACTGCCGCAGTTGCTCGGCACCCCGGGCTGATGGCCGAGTTCAAGGGAATGTCGATGGCACTGCATTATCGCCGGGCGCCAACGCTTGCGGGATACGCGCACCGGCTCGTGCGATCGTTGCAGGCAACATACGCTCCCGAATTTCTGATTCTGAAGGGCAAGCGCGTTGTGGAGCTGAGGCCGGCGGGCATGGACAAGGGCGAAGCTATAAGGCGACTCATGGCGACAGAACCATTCAGAGGCCGTACCCCGGTGTTCATCGGCGACGACTTCACCGACGAGGCAGGCTTTGCCGTTGTGAACGCGATGTCCGGACATTCGATCAAGGTTGGACCGGGCCCGTCCAGCGCCCGGTTTCGGCTCCGCAGCGTCACACAGGTGCGAGAGTGGCTGGGTGCCGCCATGAATGGTGCGGCGGCGCTTGCGAGACCCGAAAAAAAGGGGGAACGATGAGCCTGCGGAATCTCGCCCTCATCGGGAACGGTACCATTGGCGCGCTCGTTGATGGCGACGCACGCATCGGCTGGTGTTGCTTTCCACGGTTCGACGGCGATCCCACGTTCTGCTCACTCCTCCGCACCGACCGGAATGCTGATGCCGACTTCGGTCACTACTCGATCGAAGTAGAGAACGCCGCAGGAACGGAACAGGAATACGTGCCGAACACCGCCGTGCTGGCCACCGTCGTACACGACGTGAGCGGCGGCGTGGTCGAAATAGTGGACTTTGCTCCTCGTTACAAGCAATACGGCCGGATCTTCGCCCCAATGATGCTGGTCAGGCAGCTGCGACCCATTTCCGGAAATCCGCGCGTACGCATCCAGCTGCGACCCGCGCTGGGATATGGCCGCGAACCAATGTCGACGAAACGCGGGAGCAATCACGTCACATACACGGGGGAAGGCGTGACGCTGCGCCTCACGAGTAACGTGCCGATGACCGCGATTCTCGAGGAGTCGACGTTTTTCCTCGATGGCCCCATCACCCTGATTCTCGGGCCTGACGAGACAGTGAATGAGAGCGTCGTTGAGCTTGGTCGTCACATGCTCGACGAGACGACCGCGTACTGGCGCGAGTGGGTTCGTGCGTTGGCGATCCCGTTTGAATGGCAGGAGGCGGTAATCCGCGCGGCAATCGCGCTGAAGCTCAATGTTTTCGAGGATAGTGGCGCGATTATCGCGGCAGTGACAACCTCGATACCGGAAGCTCCGCGCACCGGCCGAAACTGGGACTACCGCTATTGCTGGATACGCGACGCTTACTTCGTCGTCAATGCGCTCAACCGCCTCGGTGCAACCAGGATCATGGAGCGATACCTGGCATTCACGCTGAACATCATCGCTGGCGTGAGCGACGGCCGCCTCAAGCCGCTCTACGGCATTGGCGGCGGACCTGTGCCCGAGGAAGTCGAGGTCGGGTCTCTTGACGGGTATCGCGGAATGGGGCCCGTGAGAGTTGGGAACCAGGCATATCACCAGGTTCAGCATGACGCTTACGGCGCTGCGATCCTCGCGGCTCCTCACGTTTTTTTCGACGCGCGTCTGGAAAAAAAAGGCGACGCCAACCTGTTTTCCCGGCTCGAAATACTCGGCGAGAGCGCGGCCGAGTTATTCGACAAACCCGACGCAGGAATCTGGGAGTTGAGAGGGGTCAGGCACGTCCATACGTTCTCGAGTGTCATGTGCTGGGCGGGATGCGACCGCCTGTCACTCATTGCAACCCGTCTCGGTCTCAGTGCCAAGGCTGAGCACTGGCGCTCGACAGCAGCCAAAATGCGCGCGACAATTCTACAACGATCATGGAGCCCGAGCCTCAACAGCTTCACCGGCACCATGGATGGCGACACGCTCGATGCGAGCCTCCTCCGCCTCAACGACGTCGGTTTCCTGGCGGCCGACGACCCACGGTTCCTCGGGACAATAGCGGCGATCGAAGGTCGCCTTCGCCGCGGCAATTTCATCTACCGCTACACGGAAGACGACGACTTCGGCACTCCCGAGAACGCCTTCATTGTCTGTACCTTCTGGTATATCAATGCACTCGCCGCAACGGGAAGGAAGGCGGAAGCCCGTGATCTGTTCGAAAATATTCTTGCCTGCCGGAATGCCCACGGATTACTGGCGGAGGACATCGATCCAGTGACCCTCGAACAGTGGGGCAACTTCGTGCAGACCTACAGCATGGTTGGCATCATCGATTCCGCGTCGCGTTTGTCGAAGCGATGGGAAGACGTATACTGACGGCGAAAGGCCCGCTTTGACGCCTCGACGACCAATTCGTTTTGGCTACCTGATCGCTATCTCCCGAGTTGTAGAGGCGATAGGCCGCTCTTCGAACCCAGCGTCGATACGGAGCTCATACTTCCCACGCGGGATCAAGGAAAGATCGAGCACTACCGACCTCGCAGTAACGCTTCCCAGCGACATTGTCTGAGTCCACCGAATGCTGAGGGGACTGCTCTTCGACGCAAGTCCAACCGACTCGCCCATCCGTCGGAAGGCCCCACGCGAAACACGGGTGAGCGTGAGCGAAACCGGCATCGCACTGTCGGTCTGCGCGAGTCCGTATATCTCCCAGAAGAGTCCGACCCTGGCACGCGGAACGGTGGAGCTGCCGAGCGCGAATTTCATGGCCGTGCTTACATCGGTAGCTTCGGTGTCTGTCGGTTCAAACAGCAGGACGTCGGACATCGAAACCCTGCCCGGCACCAGCGGCGATAGATAGAGGGTGGACCGCTTCCACGCCGCAGCGCGGCTGCTGTCCGCATCAACGACTTCGAGACTCAGCATCTGCGAACGTGTATCCACCAGTACGCTCATCGCGGCAACACGTCCGCCAGTGACTGCCTGGTAAGACGGAGACCGCTCATCCCGCGCGACGATCACACTCGCCAAGATGCGCGTCGAATCGAGTTCGTTGCGTTTCGAAACGTCGTACGCGGCAACAACCAGCGCAGAATCGCCACGCATGAAAACCGCGATCTGCGGATCGATCTCGAACACGCGGCGAGCCGCTACCGGAGCGTAACGCTCGGCCGACTCGTTCATTGCCAACTCATAGGCGGCCGACGGCATTGAATCCGCGCCAACGGAAACAGGAACGAAATGGTAATTCGGAGTTGCCTCGTGCCCGGATATGGGGCCGCTGTTGGGCTCGAAGGCGGTGCCATCGCCACGGGTCCAGTACCGCGCCCAGCCGTACCGCACGATCATCTCGCGGAGATCATTCGCCCAGCCGATATCGTATACGATCCGCGCCGGCTCGAGAATCCTCGCCATTGTGTGACGGGCATAATGCTCTGTTCGCCTGTCGTTACCGGCAACCGACCAGAACGGATCTGCGGCCCACCACAAACGCTCGGCAACATCTTCATTCTTTCCGCACCCAACTTTTCCGAACCGCTTCCTGAGTGACGGGTCGAGCAGTGGCGTCATGTCGGTCCAACGGCATCTGTCTGCCGCAGGCATCGCCCTCAGCGCGCGGGCGAAGGCGCTGTCGGGAGCGGCGCCATTTCTTCCCTGCTGGAGAACCAGACCTTCGAGCGCGGCACACCACCAGTCCGCAGCTTTGCATTCGCGGGCGACTCGTACGGCGGCGGTGTCGTCGCGCGTCTCGAGGAGATAGCGGATTCGCTGACCGCTGATCCATCCATCGCGAGGTGATTTTCGCGAAGCACTGTCGAGCGACGCAAGGAGCGCGACTCGCGCCCGACGAATCGTGCGCGGCTCCTTCGCCTCGATCGTGTCATCCCCCGAGTTCCACTGGCAGAACCGCCCGATGAGAGCGTCGCAAGCGTTCGGTCGGCCGGTAAGGCGACGCGGCAGGTTGTGTCGCCTGACTTGCTCGAACCGCTCCTGGGCCCGCGTTGCGCGACGCCGAGCGTCGACGGAATCGCGATTGTGTTGCGCGTTCGATGCGGTCGAGCAAAACGCGACAAGTATTGCAGCAACGATAGATGTTTTGTTCATCGGATCCTTCTGCGACTGCGCATACTCAACGCTCCGCCGATATTCTCTTACCCGCCGCGTCTGGCCAGTGCCGTCTCGAGCGCGCTCCAGGCCAGCAGCGCGCATTTGACCCGTGCCGGAAATCTGGCGACTCCACTCAGCGCGCGTAGCGAACCGAGCGTGCCGTCGTCGGCAGCGGACTTGTCGCCCATTACCATCTCGCGAAAGCGCGCTCGGAGAATGTCGATATCATCGATGCTCTTGCCCTTCACCAACTGCGTCATCATGGAGGCCGACGCCTGCGATATCGAGCAGCCTCGGCCCGAGAATCCCACGTCCGCGATCGAGTCGCCCTCGTAGCGAACCTGAACCGATATTTCGTCGCCGCAGAGTGGATTCTTCATGAGAACCGTCTCGTCGGCATTCGCTACCTCGCCCTTGTTGCGCGGGCGGCGATAGTGATCGAGGATCAGTTCCTGATAAAGGGCGCCAATCTGCGCCGACCGGTCAGACGGCTGCATGCCCGAATATCTCCTTTGCCTTCAGCACGCCTTCAACAAGAGCGTCGATGTCGGACTGGTCATTGTATATGTAGAACGACGCCCGTGCGGTCGCGCTGACGTCGAGCCGGCGCATGAGTGGCTGCGTACAGTGGTTCCCGGCACGGATGCACACGCCGTCGCCATCAAGAATGGTCGCCAGGTCATGAGGGTGGACGTCGCCGAGCGTGAAGCTCACCACGCCGCTCCGTAGGGAGGGATGCGGACCGTAGATGGTCACGCCCTCGATCTCTGAAAGGCGCGAATGCGCTTCCGAGACAAGTGCCCTCTCGTGACGCAGCACCTCGTCCATGCCGATCGAATCGAGATACTCAGCTGCGGCGGCTAGTCCCACCGCGTCGGCGGCGTTGGGGGTTCCTGCCTCGAACTTGTGGGGAAGGACGTTCCACGTAGTGCGGTCGTCGTATACGAACTCCACCATGTCTCCGCCCATCTGGTACGGGGGCATGCTCTCGAAGTGCTCGCGCCGGCCGATCAGTCCGCCGATTCCCATCGGGCCACACATCTTGTGTCCGCTGAATGCGTAGAAGTCCACTCCCAGCTCGTCGTACCCGACCCTCAAGTGAGGCACACCCTGCGCACCGTCACACATGACAATCGCATTCGTGCTTTGCCGTACCATCCTCACGATGTCGGCAACGGGGTTGATGGTGCCCAAGGCGTTCGAGACATGGTTGATCGCCACGACCTTCGTCTTCGCCGTTAGCAAGGATTGGAAGCAGTCGAGGTCCAATTGGCCGTCGGTGGTCAGCTCGCAAATGCGGAACACCGCCCCGGTTTCGAGGGCGAGCTGCTGCCACGGGACGAAATTGGCATGGTGCTCGAGCGCGGTGACGACTATCTCATCCCCGCGAGAGACATTTCCCCGGCCCCACGCTGATGTGACGAGGTTGATCGCCTCGGTGGTTCCTCGTGTGAAAATGAGACAGTCCGGGTCGCTTGCGCCGACGAACCCCGCTATTCGCTGGCGTGCGTGATCGTAGCGATCGGTCGCCTCAACAGAAAGAGCATACGCCCCCCGATGCGGGTTGGCGTTGGCCGTCTCGTAAAAGTCACGGATGGCATCGAGGACCACGCCCGGCTTCTGGGAAGTGGCGGCGGAGTCGAGGTAGTGAAGCTCCGGGTTGCCCGCCAGAAGGGGAAAGTCAGCGCGCCTGCTCAATGAGTTGTTCATGCGTTGCTCATGCGGTGTTCATGGGGCCCCGCGTCTTGAATAGACTGAGGGCCGATCAGAACTGTGTCTCCGTCCATTCTGACGGCAAAGAGAGCGAGTGGCCTGGGAGCTGGACCTTGCTTAACGGCGCCCGTCGAACAGTCGAACCGGGCCCCGTGCCAGGCGCATTGAATCGTCCCGTCGGGCAGCACATCCCCAAGCGACATCTCGAAATCCTGATGAGTGCAGTTGTCGGCGACGGCTGTGACCCGGCCGCGGCTCCGGATGAGACAGATTCTGCGGCCGTCGGATTTCATGACCGCGAGCACTCCCTCTTCAGGAATCTCGTGAATAGACGCGACTTTCTCGAATTCGCTCGAATCGGGCATTAAATGGTCGTTCGGTTTGACTATCCCGACAGATTTACTTAGGATTCAATCTATGTCACGAAGTGCTGTAACGCCAAGGAGTTAGGATGAGTTCGGCAATCGAATCGCTGGTCGGTCGGGAATATCAATACGGGTTCGTAACCGATGTCGAAACCGACACTATCGGACGCGGGCTGAACGAGGACGTAGTCCGTCTCATCTCCAGCAAGAAGAACGAGCCTGCGTTCATGCTGGAATGGCGTCTCAAGGCCTACCGTCGCTGGCTGACGATGAAGGAGCCCCATTGGGCCAACCTCCATTACGAGCCGATCGACTACCAGAACATCATCTACTATTCGGCTCCGAAGAGCGTGAAACCGCTTCAGAGTCTGGATGACGTCGACCCCGAGCTGCTTCGCGTCTACGACAAGCTGGGAATCTCTCTCTCCGAGCAGAAGAAGCTGGCCGGGGTCGCTGTGGACGCCATTTTCGACAGCGTATCGGTTGGCACGACGATGAAGGAAGAGCTGTCGAAGTACGGCATCATCTTCGGCTCCTTTGGCGAAGCGGTCCAGAATCATCCCGAGCTGATCGAGAAGTACCTTGGCACCGTAGTTCCGCATAGCGACAACTTCTTTGCCGCGCTGAACGCAGCAGTGTTCAGCGACGGGTCGTTCTGCTACGTGCCCAAGGGTGTGAAGTGCCCGATGGAGTTGTCCACCTACTTCCGCATCAATTCAGCCGATACCGGCCAGTTCGAGCGCACACTGATCATCGCCGACGAGGGCGCGTCGGTGAGTTATCTCGAAGGGTGCACCGCGCCGCGCCGCGACACCAACCAGCTCCATGCGGCGGTGGTGGAGCTCATTGCGCTCGACAATGCGTCGATCAAGTACTCGACGGTGCAGAACTGGTACGCCGGCGATGCCGAGGGGAAGGGCGGCATTTTCAACTTCGTGACCAAGCGTGGCAAGTGCGCGGGCGTGAACTCGAAGATTTCGTGGACGCAGGTCGAGACGGGTTCGGCGATAACCTGGAAGTATCCGAGTGTGATCCTTCAGGGCGATAACTCCACGGGCGAGTTCTATTCGGTCGCGGTGGTCAACAACCGCCAGCAGGCTGACACCGGCACGAAGATGATTCACATCGGGAAGAACACGAAGAGCAACATCGTGTCGAAGGGTATCTCCGCCGGAAAGGGCAGCAACAGCTACCGCGGTCAGGTCAAGATTCTGCCTCGTGCCGAGGGTGCGCGAAACTATACGCAGTGCGATTCGATGCTGATTGGCAACGAGTGTGGTGCGCACACGTTCCCGTACATCGAGGTGCAGAACAATTCAGCGATGCTCGAGCACGAGGCATCGACGTCAAAGATCGGTGAGGATCAGATATTCTACTGCAAGCAGCGGGGACTGTCGGCCGAGCATGCGGTGTCGATGATTGTTTCCGGGTTCTGTCGCGAGGTATTCCAGAATCTGCCGATGGAGTTTGCTGTGGAAGCTCAACAGCTGTTGGGGATCACTCTTGAAGGGTCGGTCGGCTAAAGGGCGGGGAAAAGCAGGGAAAGCTCTACAGGAGTCACAGAGGCACGGAGAATTCACGGAGAGTTCCGTGACTCGAAATGGCGCGCGATGCTGATCGTTTTTTTTGTTTTTTGAAACGACGGAAATACAACCAACCAGAACTGAATAAAGTGCTCGAGATCAAGAACCTGCACGCCAATATCGGCGACAAGGAAATATTGAAGGGAATCGACCTCACCGTAAAAGCGGGCGAGGTTCACGCGGTAATGGGGCCGAACGGTTCGGGGAAGAGC
>JBKJRW010000196.1:0-50491 GCA_046593165.1 Gemmatimonadaceae bacterium | reverse complement strand
TGGCGACCAGAAGGTGTCGCGACCGATTGTGCGATGCCACGAGATGTCCCAGATGAGTCCCACAACGATCAAGACCGATGCAGCCAGCACGGCGTACATCGGCCACTCAGTCGATATTGATGCGCCGCGCAACGAAGATCTGGCGACCGTCCCCTCCGAACCTTGAGCTATCGCAATCGGAACGGCCATCGTATCTCCCTATCTGGCAAGCCAGTAAGTTGCCTTGATTGTGAAAACATTCTCCGGCTTCTGGCGGAAAAGTGCGCCATAGTCGCGGCCAAACCGGAAATCATCGAGCGGAGTTTCTCCGCTCCGCTGCTGCTGCCAAACGAAGAACAGAGTCGAGCCGGGACGGTACTCCCACCTGACCACCGCGTTGCCTCTGAGCGACCGGAAATTGAAGTCAGGATCGCCGATGGAGATGTTGTTGGCCGTCGAGACATTGGCGTCGGGGTCGATTCGGTATACGCCGTTCGCCAAGGCGATCGTCCCGCGATCACGGCCATATACCGCGTAGTCGAAAGTACCGCCCTTTTCGAGTTCCTTGAAATCCTTGTAGCCGCCGGACGCGACGAAGGGCTGCACGTAGAGCTGAAGTGACAGCGCCGGCGTGAAAGTCCAGTCTGCGCGCGTGACAATTGCGAGCGATGTCTGATCGAGCGTCGCGAAAACATACCGCCTGCCGAAGGTGGCTGTTGCGGTCGCATCGGTGGAAGCAGTGACGAACTGAGCAAGCGAATGCTCCCTGACGAACTGGGGTGAGACCGTGATTCGGATACCTGGTGCCGGCTGTACCGCCAGTTCCGATTCAAGTCCGAGCTGAAACTGCCCTTCGGCATCCCGCGCGTACCCGACCTCTCCTCCGAACGTAACCCGCTTTCTCCGGTCACTATTGTAGTCAATCTCGCTGGCGAATCCGCGGGGCACGACGCCAAGCGGACCGCCTCGCGTCAGGCGATCGTCCTTGACCTCGGCCAGGTATTGCCCGCGGACGGATACACGGGAGAAGTTGAGCAGTGTCGCCTCGAAGAACGACGTGTAGGCGTTGAAGACAAAGTCCCGGTCGTAGTTCCAGGTCTGATTCGTGAATGCCGCGAGCACCTGGTTCCTGAAGACTCGACCCGGCTTGTTCTCCTGATAGTAGAGGATGCTGGAAAACGCCTGGCGGTCTGCCGTGCGCATGAAGCCAAGGTCGTTCGACTCGAACCCCGGCGATGTAACCTGGTACGCGAGGTTGCCTCCCCAGTGGAGCCCCGAACCCTTGATCAGCGCGATCTGCCCCGTGTATCCGGACATTGAACTCAGCTCAGGATCGTAGTCCAGGCGTTTTGAATCGGGTCGCTGAAAATAATGCGCGCTCGAACGCTGCGTGGCGGCGACCACTTGCTGATCGCCCGCAATTCTGCTCCCGGCAAGTGATGCATCGAGCAGCCAGGTGCGGTCGTTCCACGAATGATTCAGATCGAGCCCCGTCACGTATGCGCTCGCGCGCAGAAGACGCTTGAGGTCAGGATCGCCGAGATCGCGATTCACGGCGGTGAACAAGCCACCAACCGCAGTAGCCGCGCTGTTCATCTCACGACTCAACCGTCCGACGAAATAGTTGGTGAGCGGCTCGACCTCGCTCGACTTTTGGGCGTCGGCCCCATCTATGTAGTCCGCGCTCTCCCGGGTGGTGACAGCGTCGAGGATCCCGATGGTCCAGCCGTTTTTTGTCTTGCCGGTGACCTTGGCGGCGGTCGCGATAGTGCTCGCTACCGGCGCGTTCACGAATCCGATTCCGGATCCGCCGAGATTGCGCTGTGGCTGCCTGCCGATTCTTCGGGAGAAAAAGAGGGTCGGTGAGCTGCCGCTATTGAAGGTGCGGATGTTCCCGAAGTTGAACAGCGATCTCTCGGCGACGAAGAACGGGCGCTTCTCCGGAAAGAAGGACTCAAAGGCAGTGAGATTGACAACGGCGGGATCGAGCTCCACCTGACCAAAATCGGGGTTGATCGTCGCGTTGAGGGTCAGATTACTCGCGAGCCGGTATTTAATGTCGAGGCCAGCCGAGGCCTTGAACTCGCTCTTGTCCCGAAACGGATTGCCGGGAGCAATGTCGAGATACTCGGCGCGTGTGCTGACGTAAGGCATCAGCTCGACGCGACTCGGCGCGGGCAGGCTGCCGAGCCCGGTGAGATGTCCGAAGCGGGCAACGCCGCCGGATTGACTCTTTGGCGTGAAGGCAAAGAAATCCTGCTCCTGCTTGTTCCAGCTGTAACGCTCGAACTGCACGCCCCACGTCCCGTCGGAATTGCGATTGTATGCGAGCTGCGAAAGGGGTATGCGGATCTCGACCGTCCACCCGGTGGCGTCGATATTGACCTTCGATTCCCAGACAGCGTCCCACGACGTATCGAGCTGGCCGTTGGAGCTGAGTTGAGCATCGCGAACTGCTCCGCCAGCGGTGATGCGGAAGTAATAGCCCGAGATATGATCGTGACGGGAATCGATGGAAACCGCGAACACGTCACCGTCTACGGGTTCGTCGCGACGGGACAGGCGCGGCCGGATGTTCGACGGCTTGTCGGTCAGGCGCGCGCCGAAATAGACGGCGTCGGGACCAATGAGCACGCGAACTTCTGTGTTCTCGGTTGCCGGCTGGCCCTCCTTGGGGTCGCGCTGCGTGAAGCGCGTCACGGGAGTTGCTGCGGACCATGCGGCTTCGTCGAGCTTGCCGTCTACTGCGATGTTGCCTTTGAGCGGCGCCGCCTGAATGGTTGGCGCGGACTGGTGGTCATAGGTGGCCGGTGCCTGCTGAGCGCCGATGGGCGCAGCACCGATCAGGATCAACGCAATCGCAAAACGATTCACTGGTCTCGGGGAGGAGGAGATGTTCCGCTGCGGGAGGCAGGCAGATATAAGACATCACTCGAGGCCATACGGTTTGAATCGAAGCGGGTTTCACGGTCCGAGCCAGCCACCGGGCCGAACCGGGGGGTGTCCTAAAGGGCTTTCCTGATCGCGGCTTCGAGGTCCTGCTTCCCCCCGAGTCCAGTGTAAACGACGTTACCCTTGGCATCGATTACGACGACATAGGAAGTCGCAGGCACGTCGTACGCCTCGGTGGCTTTGCCATCGGAGTCGAAGAACGTCTCGTGCCGATATTTGTGTCTGGCCGTGTACGCCTTTACGCGGTCGCGCGACTGGCTCACTGATACAGCGACGCCGAGAAATCTCACTTTCGAGCCGTACTTTTTCTGGAGTGAAAGGAACTTCGGCTCCAGTTCCTTGCAGCTCGAGCACCAGAACGCCCAGAACTCGATGAGTACCGGCGATTTACCGATGTACGCGCTGAGGTCTACAGTCTTGCCGCCAAGCGTTTGAACTTTGGCTCCCGGGGCGCGGCTTCCCACGGCGATGCCGGATTCCTGTGCCGCCAGACTGTAGGCGGGGATCGACAGGGCCAGGGCGAAAAGCGTCGAGCGTAATAGAGTCATTTGTCGCAGTCTAGAGGTGGTACTCGCGGATTACCAGATTCATCATTGGGACTTTGCTCGTTTCGGCTTCGGCTGGGTAAACGACTTATTACACGGATTCGACGGATTTGAACGGATTAGACACGTAAGAAGAGCAGTAGAAAAAAACTTTGTTCGTCTTTCTATTCCTTGTCCGTTTCGATCCGTGAAATCCGTGGTATCCGTGCAATCCGTGTACCCCCCCGTAGTTTCGCCGTTCAGAAAAGAAGCTGCCCCATCTTCACGAGATAGTACTCCGCAACTCCGATCATTATCAGGGCGAACGCCCGCTTCACCCACACCATCCAGACACCGGCGCGCGGAAGGCGAGAGAGCGTACCGCTGAAGAGACCTACGGCGACAAGCAAAGCGCACATTCCCAGCGAAAAGCTCAATAGATAGACGAATCCGAGGGCGGCTTGCTGAGTAGTCGTCACCCAGGTGAGCACCGCCGCCATCACCGGCGCCGAGCAGGGCGCGGCGACGAGACCGGAGACAGCGCCCATGATAAGGGCTCCGGATACGCGGCCCGCGGTGCCTGCCGTCGATGCCCGAGCTACAAGGCTGGATGGCATGCGAATGGGAATGACATCGAGCATCGAGAGTGCGGCAACCATTAAGAGATTGGCCATCGCGAAGTAGAGCCACGGATTCGTGCTGATGGTTCCGAAGATGGTGCCGGTCATTCCTGCAATGACCCCAAGCGAGGCATAAACGAAGGAGAGCCCGACGACGTACGCGAGAGTCAGGATCACGGTCCGGCTTCGAGGCGGTCGCACCTCTCCCACCGACTGACCGCCAACGATCGCCGCCGTGATGGGAATCATCGGGTAGATGCAGGGGGTGAGGCTCGTCAAGACTCCGGCGACGAACAACAGCGCGATCGCAATAGCAGGGCTCGATGAGAGCTGGGCCGAGATGCCGGTGAAATCCATGACATGAATGTAGCAGGCTGCCATCCGCCGTTCGTGCCTCTCCTTGGGAGACTTCCGCTCACAGGTGTAGATTTGTTGGCTTATGTCTGCCCCCGGGACCACTGTGATAAAGCGATGACATCAGCAGCGACGAGATCGACGACAGCGCGGACGACGGCACAGCGCGCGAACGCTGAATCCGGCGCCGGCTACGAGCCGTCGTACAAAGCGGCGGCGATAGCTGCAGCCCTTGTGTTCCTTCTCTACTTCATCACCATCGCGCCCTCCACGGCCATGTGGGACACCGGCGAGTATATGGCGGCCACCAAGGTGCTCGGCCTCCCGCATCCGCCGGGCAATCCATTCTTCATGCTCATCGGCCATGTGTTCGGCGAGCTTCCCTTGCCGGGCAGTTACGCGCAGCACATCAACACAATGGCCGCGCTCGCGAGCGCATGCTCGGCGGGCTTCTGGTTTTTGATCACGGAACGGATCCTTTCGGGATGGCTCCCGCGGACGTGGCAGCGCTATGTCGGAGCCGCGCTCGCGACACTTATTGGAGCAACGGCATTTACGGTCTGGAACCAGAGCGTTGTGAACGAGAAGGTGTATACGATTTCTCTCTTTTTCTTCACCGCCGTGTCGTGGCTCATGATTTCGTGGACCGATGACCCTGATGGACCGAAGGCCGATCGCAAGCTGGTTCTTGTCGCCTACCTGTTGGGTCTGGGATACGCGAATCACCCTGCGGGAATGCTTGCTGCTCCGGCGGTCGGGCTGGCGATTCTCGTTCGGCGCTGGCAGACGTTTCTCAACTGGCGGCTCATCGTCAAAGCCGTTCTGGTCATCTGCATCGGGCTGACGCCGTTCATCTACCAGCCGATCCGGGCCGCCTATTTTCCGCCAATCAACGAAGGCGAGCCAACGGCGTGCGTAGAGAAGATTTCGGCGTCGTGCACGTTCAGCGAGCTCACGAAACAGCGTTTGCTGGACAACATCAACCGCGAGCAGTACGGGAAAAAGCTCGAGCGCGGCGCGCCATTCACAGCGCAAGTCGGCATGTGGTGGCTGTACTTCAAATGGCAGTGGCTGCGCGATGCCTACAATGAGAGCGCGGCCCTTCAGGCGATACTTGCGGTGCTCTTCCTCTCGCTTGGCGTGCTTGGTGGATACGTCCACTGGACTAAAGACCGGCGAACGTTCTGGTATTTCGGGCCGTTGATGTTTACGCTGACTCTCGCGCTCATCTACTACATGAATTTCAAGTATGGATGGTCGCAGGCGCCCGAGCTGGGTGATGATGTTCAGCGAGAGGTGCGCGATCGAGACTACTTCTATATATGGAGCTACTCGGCGTGGGGTGTATGGGCGGCGCTTGGCCTCGTTTACATCTGGCAGTCGGTGGCGCAGATGCTCGATCGGTCGGATGATGCACCCAGGGACAAGGCTGGCTTCGCGAGCAGGCGGGCCTGGCTCCTCGCGACGCCGGTACTGCTGATCGCGTGTGCGCCACTGCTTGGCAACTGGAATGCCGCCTCGCACCGCGGCGATACGTTTGCCGCGGACTGGGGCGCCGACATGCTGAATTCGGTCGAGCCTTATGGAATACTGATCACCAACGGCGACAATGACACATTTCCCCTGTGGTACGCTCAGGAAGTGGAGGGCGTACGACAGGATGTGCTCGTGCTGGTGACTTCATACCTCAACACCGACTGGTTTGTACGGCAGGCCATTCGACGTCCGGTGCGCGAGTACGATGCGGCGAAGGGGCCGGCAATGTACCGCGGCAGGTCGTGGCCGAAACCGAAGGGCCCGCCGCTCAAGTGGACGTACGCCGAAGCGGATGCACAGCCCGCTTACATAGAGCTCCAGCAGCCGCAGATCTTCAAGCAGCGCGACATCACGGCGACGATTCAACCGGGGTTTCTGGAGCGGGACAAGATCGTAGTTCTGACTCTGATCAAGGATTCATACCCTGAGAGATCGATCTACTTCTCTACTGGCGGTTACGGGCGGTCGCTCGGACTGAGCCCGTACTCACTGAGGCAGGGGTTGGTAGAGAAGCTCGTGGAGAAAGCGATTGTACCGTCGAAAGACACAGTGCAGGTCGGCGATGGATTTCTCGACATTCCCACTTCGCGCGCTCTGTGGACCCAGGTTTACAAGGGGCCGAAGGAGTTGATCGAGCATGGCGACTGGTTCGACCGGCCGTCGTTCGGGATTCCGTACACTTACACCGTCACCGGCTACGTTCTCGCTGAAGCTTTGAAGGCGCAGGGGGCGGCTGCCCCCGCCGCGTCGATAATGGGGGAGGTTACAAAGATGGCGCAGGCGGCGCGGATAACGGATGTGCTGGCTTCGCTCGGCGGAGATCGATAGGAGCGTGGACTGAAGGACTGCTAATCCCGCCTTAAGATTTCCTCAAAGAGTGCAAGCGCCCGGACGTCGGAAGTTTGCCCCAACCAGAATAGCGCGGACTTCCTCACCTCCGGATCGCGGTTAAGTCGCGCTACCTGGATCAACGCAGAAACCGCTTCCTCGTTCCTCCGCTGCGAGAGCGCGAAGACTGCCGATTTTTTTATTTCATCTTCATCGCTGCCCAGTCTGGCCAGGCGACCCTGCGATGGAGAAACCCGATCGGCCGCCGCCTGACCAAGCCAGAAGCGCGCCTGGCTTCTTGTCTGCGACGGGCGCCGTTCATCCCGAGCGATCGAGAGGAGCCGCGGCCACACAACGACACTGTCGGCCAGTGTTGCGGGAAGTATTGCGTCCCGGCCTGCCTGGCCATCCGACGCGGCGAGCCCGAGCAGATAATCGGTTGCGTCCTTCACTCCCACGATGCCGAGATCTGTAACCTCGGAATCAGCGGGCCTCCACCGGCCTCCGACGTATGTCTTCAGCTTCGATACTCTACCCGACTCCAGCGTTAGCACGATGCGGACCGGAGTGTGTCGGCATTCGTCATCGTAGATCACATCGGAAGACGGATCGGACGACCAGCTTTGGCGTGAGTTGCGGTCGCTGCTCGAGAACCAGCTGCCGCTACCGCAAATCTCCGGGCGAGACGCGAAGGTAAGCCGCACTTTTCCATCGCGAACCTGGGCAACGCGGCTTGCAATTGTTTGCGCGCCAACTGGGGGCGCAGCAGAGTTCACGAGAATGGCGACTGCTGCTGCCCCGGCAAAACATGTCCTCCGCAGATTTGTCATGCGCGATTTCTCAACGGCTGATAATGTCGGTGAGAAACCCTGCAACGCGGGCATCCTTGGATTGTCCCAACCAGAACATCGCTTTCCTTCGCGCTTCGCGATCGGGGTCATTCTTCGCAATGTCCATCAACTTCTCCACCGCGGCAGGTTCGCGACGCTGCGATAAGGCGAAGATGATCTTGTCCTTCACCTCCTCACTGCGAACACGGCCATACAAACGTCGGAGGTATTCCGCGCTTACTGCTGACCTGGTCTGGCCGAGCCAGAAGATCGCCTGCCCGCGGATTTCATCGGAACGAGATTCGTTTTCGGCGAGAGGGGCCAGCGCGCGTACCAGGTCAATACTGTCGGTGAGTGTCAGTGGGAAAATCGCTTCCCCTGCTGATTTGCCCTGCTGGGTGTTCGCGATTCCCAAAAGGAAGTGGGTCGCATCCTTCACTGAGACACTGCCAAGATCGGTAACGCCTGACACGGAACGCCATCGTCCGCCGACGTAAGTCCTGATGCGTGCGATGTTGCCGCCCGTCATCGTCACGACAACACGTAGCGGCCCTGCACTGCAGTCTTCATCGTAGACCACGTCTTCGGAGCGACCTGGCGACCACGACGTGCGATTGTTCGAGTCGCGCCTGTAGCCCGTCGAGATTCCGTCGCTATAGCCGCAGATATCCGGACGGGCGGCGAACGTCATTCTAACCTTGCCCTCACGGACTGCCGACACACGTTGGGCGGTCGCCTGTGCCTCGGCCCGCGGAAGGACGAGGCACACCATCATCGCAAGCGCGCTCGCTGCGGTTACTGGCCGGATTCGATCGAATGTCATTGCTGCCACCTACCTGTTGATTAGATCCAGCAGGAACTGCTGAACGCGTGGGTCCTTCGATTGGCCCAGCCAGAAGATCGCCTTCTTGCGCAGCTCAGCATCCTTGTCGTTCTTCGCGATGTCGAGAAGCTTGTCCACCGCAGCGGTGCTTCGACGCTGCGAGAGGACGAAGATCATCTGGTCCTTCATCTCGTGATCGGTGAGCCTGCTGTAGTAGGGTATCAACTCGTCGAGGGCGACCCCGCTCTGCCCCGCCCAGAAGAGGGCCTTCTTCCGGATCTCGACAGACTCACGATTGTTGGCGACGATGTCCATCATCCACTTTTCATTGCCGACACCACGCTGTTGCGAGAGCGAAAAAATCACCTTGTCCTTAAGTTCTTCGCTCGTGAGACGCGGGAACAGATCGCGCAGAAACTGCGCGTTTTCACCGGATCGACGCTGGCCGAGCCAGAAGATCGATTGTCCGCGAACCTCTTCAGATGTGCCGTCGCGCGCTGCGAACTCACGCAGAATCGCACTTCCCCGCGCACTCCTGTGCTGCGAGAGCGCGAAGAGCGCCTTGTTCTGGAGCCCGTCGTCCTTCGAGTTGCGGAGAATGTCCTGCAGCATGTCCACGGCGCGTTCGTCGGGAACCTGTGAGAGCCAGAACACCGCTTGTTCGCGAACTTCCTGGTCGGGGTCGTTGCGCGCGATCTTGAGAAGCAGATCTGCCGTTTCGGGGGTGCGCTTCTGCGACACGAGGAACACCGCTTTCCGGCGCAGGTTCACCGAACACGGATCTCTCCGCTCGAGAACCTTGCTCAGCACCGGCATGGCGCGCTCCGCGTCCATCTGCAACAGGGCATTCAGTGCGGCGACGCGCTCGTCGTCTTCGTCGTTCTCGCCCGGGCATCCGGCGGGAACGGTGTTCGCGCCTCGTGGACTGCGGTCGCGTCGTGCGTTCTCACGCTCCATCGTCGTCGCAACCTGGGCTACCTCGGCAGCACAGTCCTCGTCGCCCCTCCGCGCCAGCTCCCCACAGATTCGAGTGCGCAGCGAAGCGGCGTCACCCTTCGCGACCTTCGGGTACTTTGTGCGTAGCTTGCCCAGGACGTCGCGCGCACTCTTGAGCTTTTCAGTGCCGCCGACACGGTACATTGAGAAGGCGAGGTAGTACATCGCCTCGCCAGCGTTTGCCGAAGAGGGGTAGCGTTCGACTAGGCGACTGAAGAGGTCTGAGGAGCGCGTGAAATTCCCCCTGCTGAACGCTTCGCGGCCCGCCCGGTACAATGAGTCGGCCGGGTCCTGCGCCGACGCCGCACGCCCGGGTGTGTAGCTGCTATGGGTGATTGCAGCGGCATGAACTCGTGCTGATCTCGTTGTCGGTGTATTTGGCGCTGGCACTGCTGAAAATGCGGCGGCGACCACGATCATCGCGATTGCTTTCATCATCTCTCCGTTATCTCTCTCGGCTGCCCCGCGGGAATCGCGGAGCGCAGGCGTGTCATTACGTGTTCATTCTGAATGCTGCCCTGAATCAGCTCCCGGTCCTGCGCTGCAGCGTTGGGCGACAGCTGTACTATTTGCGCCAGCACCAATTCCAGATCCTGAAGCAACTGTGCGCGGCGCGGATCGTCACCCGCGGGTGAATCGAGAAGGAGGCGGGTATTGGACAAGAGGCCTCTGGCCCATACCGCGAACTGCGCGTCCATTCTCTCATCTCGCGAGCCGACGGAGAATGACGTGAGCAGAGCTTCGGCAGCGGCGAGATGTCGCTGCGTTGCCACCTGATAGGTCGTGGTCACTGCCGGCGCGGCGAGCGGGAAGACGGACGAGCTTCGGTAGTCGCTCGACGTTAGGAGCCGTGTTAGAGGCCGCGATCCCACTATCTGTGGATTTTCCAGAATCTCTTCCCTCGTTCTGGGTTTCGACGCCTGCCCCTGCACCGTTGCCACATTTGCCTGCGGCACGATCGTCTCAACCGTTACGGGCGGCGTCGCCTCGCGATCACCATTCGCAGCGACAGCAGTGGTGGCCGGCTGCACACCTCGATTTGTAAGTCGGCCTATCCCGACGCCGGTCGCAAGGAGCAGAACGGCCGCTGCAGCCATGCTGACCCATCCGCGCACCGATGTGAACGTCCGGGACGGGAAATCGGAACGAACCACACCTCCCGTCGCTAAATGGAGGCGCGGGGCTGAACGCTCACGCGCGGCCACGATCTCGTTCCACATCTCGTCTCCTGGAGTAGCGGGCGGACGATTGTAGTCGCTCGCGGCGCTCCGGATGATTTCGTCTATACGGTCGTTGTCGTTCATGAAATCCAGTCCCCTCTGAAATCAGCGAGTGCTTCGCGCAGCTTCGCCCTTCCCATAAAGAGCCGCGTCTTGGACGTTCCGGACGGAATGCCGAGCGCTGCTCCGATCTCTTCGTGTGTGAACCCTTCGACATCATGCATGAGGAAAACCGTTCGGTATTTCTCGCTCAGCGAATCGATTGCCGCCGAAAGTCGCGACTTGAGGTCCGGCTCGGCTTCGCGGGCTGTCGTGCCAATGGATGCTGCGGCCTCGATTGGCGCTTCGCGGTTGCGTGCGGTTTTCACCTTGCGCAGTCCGTTGAGTGCTATCGATACGCCGATGGTGTGGAGCCAGGTCGCGACTGATGATTCGAAACGAAAATCACCGATTCGTTCGAATGCGCGGATGAATGTGAGCTGGGTGAAATCGCGAGCGAGTTCGTCTTCGCCGGCGAGGCGGAAAGCCAGCCGGTAGACCCGATCGACGTGGGATTCGTACAACTCTCGTTGAGCCGCGGGATCGCCCTCGACGACCCGCGCTATCAGTTGTCGTTCGCTCAACCGGCCTCGGGGCGTTGGAACAGTCAGTGCCATCACGCACCTTCTGACACGGGGCGCCCCGAAAGGGTTCGGTGAGAGGGAGGAAAATCTAGCTGCCAGGCTTTCAGTCGTTCAGCTCAGAGCTGACGGCTACTGCAAACACTGAAGAAAAGCATAGCCGCAAGCAACCAGCGCAAGGGCCCGCCGGCTGGGAGCCAGCTCCGAGCTGAAGGCTCTGTAGCTGACCGCCGCCAGCTATGCTTTTCTTCCCTGTTCGCGGTAGCTCCTGGTTCTCAGCTGAACGACTGAAAGCCCGGGAGCTGTCTTTTCGTTTCAGAAGGTAAGGTGGTTCCAGTTGGCGATGGCATTGATCGCCAGCGCGAACGATCCCTGAGACTGCCATCTCCACAGCGGTCGAATCCCGAATAGAACCACATGCCCCTTCCCGACCGGCGCGTCGACGACTGCTGCTTTGCCGGCAAGCTCGCTGCCGCCCGCGAGCAACCCCGAAACGAGCAGTGAGTCGGCGGTGGAGTGATAGCGCAAAATCACTTTGGCCCGCATCGACTCGCGCGCCGCAAGAATTCCCGGGTCCACCCCCAGATTCTCGGCCGTGGTGTCACGCGCAGTCACCGACATTACGGGGGTCTGATTGAAGTAGATGGGGAAACTCCCGCTTTCATATCCGTACAGCATCGGACTGGCCGTCGCGACTGGCTGAGCGCGGTAAATACCGCCCCTCGCATTCAATTGCGTGGTTGTTGTCACGCTGACGGTCGGATTGAATCCCATCTCAATCGGCAGCCGACTCGAGTTCCCGCTGGTGAGCAATAGTCCTCCTCGCTCCACGAATCGTCGGAGAGCGGCTAGCCCATCGAAGCCCATGCCGGGGCGGATGTCGTCCGTTTCGTCCCATTTGCCGAGGTGTGGCGTCAACGCCGTCTTCTTCCATGGAATGGCTGGGCCTACCATCGGGCGACCGTTCACCAGCGCGGTCACCGGACCACTGACGTGCGGATACACGACCACGTCGAATCGATCGAGCGCGTTGGGACGGCGGAGGTGCTGCTCCGAGATGTACGTGAAAGGAATGCCCATCTGCTCGAATGCGAAGCGCACCCATCCTTCGTTCTGCGTCTCGAGCCACGAGTGCATCAATGCCACGCGCGGGACAGAGACAGCGTGCTTTGCCACCGTTATGGGCGACCCCGACATCAGGCCAGTCAGTCCCAGAGCGGCGACCGCATCGCGGGCCGACGCCGGCGCGTTCTCGACGATGTACGTGCCTGCGGGATACGCTACGCTGTCAACCTTGAAGCCTGCTTCCGCGACACTCACTCTCGCATTGCCAAGCTTCCACGGAAGAACGGCAGAGCGCCAGTCGCCCATGTGCTTCACGAGGAGAGTCGCACCGGTGCCGCTCACAGCACCGCGAAAAACCGCGTCCGCCGTAAGGAGTTGCATCGGCCGGGTCAGGACGCTTGAGTCAGCGGCCTTGATTGTCTCGACATGCCGAAGCGCATCGAGTGTCCACCCGGTGTCGTCGTACGGCGGCGGATCATCGACCTTGTACTTCTGGATCGCCAACAGCGTGCGCACAGTCGCCGAGTAGGGCTGATCGAGTCGTACTATCCAGTCGCCCGCGCGGACGCCGGTGGAGGTCGTGTCCTTGCCACCCGCTTTCATACGAAAATCGGATATGGCGACGTGGACTTCCGATCCCTGCGCGCGAAAAAGATTCACAAGATCAGCTGCCTCCGCGGAGTGCCTCTGGTGCCGCGGGATGACGAAAGCATACGGAGCCGACCTCCGGCCACGGTCGATCATGCGCTCCGCTTTGGCGACGTAGTTGGTAAGAAAAGTCTCGCGATGATCGGCGACGTATCGCAAAGCAATCAACACACCCGACTGCTGGTAGTTGATGTTGCTCCGGATGCACCACTTCACGCCGTTGACCGGCGGGTTGGGCCGGTCCCATCGCCGCTCGGTAGCCGATGCCGGAAGCTTGACTGTATGGCAATCGGCTCCACGCGACGTGTACGTTTCGTAAAACCGGCCGATCGAGTTGTGCAGATTCGCCACCGCGAGCAGCGTGTAGTTGGGAGCCCATCCATCGTAGAAACCGTGCGTCCACACGCCTGGCAAACCGCGCCGCGTGAGTTCGGTGATCTCCTGATAGGCGAGGGTGTGCCACTCGTCCACTACTATCGGATCGTACTCGTCGTTGTAAGGGCCGGTACCGGTGCTTGTGTAGAGAAACGGCACCGACTCGTGCAGATCGTGCACGACGATCGGCTTCCATCTTAGAAATGTAGCCATCACGTTCTGCGACAGCTTCTGCGACAGTACCATGCCGTCGCGATTGTTGTCGTGCGCGGTGTACTTGCCCCAATAGACCAGCGGGACGCCGCCTGGCCCGAGCTTGAGCGAGCGCGCCTGCTTGTCGGCATCGACCATCCTGTCCCGGCCATCAACTTCTGTGACCGGAGTGATAATCGTGATCACGTTGGAGCGGATCACTCTGCTGTTCTCAGACTCATCCACCGCGAGGCGATAGGCGAGCTCCATCAGCATTTCGGGACTCCCCGTCTCCGGTGAATGGATCGAGCCGGACAGCCAGTAGATCGGCTTCGCTTCCCTGACCAACCGCGCCTTATCGGACGCGGTAAGCCCACGCGGGTCGGCAAGTCGTGCGAGATCCGTCCGGTGCTTCTCGAGGTTTTGTATAGTCGCCTCATCGGCCACCACGAGGCCGATCATTTCGCGGCCTTCGTCGCTCATCCCGAACGAAAAGAGCTTCGTCCGCGGCGACGCATCGGCGACCGCCTTGAAGTACCGGTGGATCTCGGAGACATAAGAAAGTTTGCCGATCGTCCCGGGCACATACCCTAGAACCTTCAGTGGCGTCGGCACCGAACTGGACGCCGGAAGTGTCTCCACAAGTTCGGTCGTGAACTTCCAGCGTGGATCCGTTGGAGTGAGTTCCTTGATCCTCGCCGAGTACGCGCTATCGATCGGCTGCTGCGCCAAAGATGCGACTGGGACGGCTACCACGAGTGCGGCAATTTGTGCGAATCTGATCGGCCTCATGTAATGCGGCACCTCAGGTTGCCGTGGGGTCTGGTGCACGTCGCCCGCGCACCGCAAGGAACAACAGCGTCTCGGCGACGAGCATCGCTCCCATCGCGACGAATTCCTCTCGCGTCGAAGCGCTCATCAGCCAGATGACTATCGCGGAAGCGATGATCGGGATGACCGGGCCTCCTGGTACGCGAAACGGAATTGCGCCGTCGGCGCGGATGTCGCGGCGCTGAAGCTGAATGGCGGCGAGACAGCAGATGAGGTAGACGATGAGCGTCGCGATCACAGCGAGAACTGCCAGCTTCTCGAAGCTACCCGTCATGGCGAAGCCAAGGCAGAGCGCCGCATGAATGAGAATGGCCACATGGGGTGTCTGATGCTTTGGATGCACCGATCCAACGGATTTTGGCAGCAGCCGGTCTCTACCCAATGCGTAAATGCCGCGCGGAGCCGCCAACATATCGCCCGCCACGTAGCCGAATGTCGAGATCGCTGCGCCGAGCAGCACGAGCATCCTCCCGCCGCTACCGAGAATGCGGCTGGCGGTTTCTGCGAGAGGCGCCTTCGTTGTCGTCGCCAGTTCGGGGCCGAGCACGCCCTGGGCGACCATCTGAATGCCCATGTAGATAATTGTCACGAGTACAAGTGCGGCGAAGAGCGCCTTCGGCACCGTCCGCGCCGGATCGCGCACCTCTCCACTCGGCGTAAGCGCCGATTCGATACCGAGAAAAGCAAAAATCAGAATCACCGAAGTCCGCGCAATCTCTCCGCTCGACGGCATGCCAGGCCAGGCGAGATTCTTGATGTTGATCGCAAAGAGACCCACACCGATGAGGATCAGGAGCGGGGTCAACTTTGCGACCGTTACAGTCTGGACGACCTTGCTTCCGATTTTCACGCCCCGGATATTGACGGCGGCCAGTACGGAGTAGATGAGGATGAGCAGCCCATTCCGGACAACCGGTTCGCCAAACCGGGGAGAAAATTCCGAGAGCGTGTCGAGGAATACGTTGGCCACTGCCGCGCTCGAGAGTACTGCCGACCCGAACCACAGCGACATCGCCACGATGAACCCGACGAACGGCCCGAACGCCACCTCGGCGTACGCGTAGGTTCCACCGGACAGCGACACCCGGCTGCCGGCAGATGCGAAGCAGAGAACGATCATCGCCATGGCGACAGCACAGATCACGTATACCATCGGGGCGGCGCCGCCGACGCGCGCTGCAACGATCGCGGGAAGCACGAAAATTCCCGCGCCGATCATGTAGTTGATCATGCCCGCGGTGAGACCGCGAAATCCTACGGCGCGAATGAGTCCTTCGTCTGTGCTCATGATCCCTGTTTAACGGTTAGCCTTGCGTTGGCGTCTGCCTGCGCGCGCAGCCGGATTGCTGTGCGCCGGGCATGCACGGAAAGACCCTGCACCTGCTTGACATCGGCCGTCAGGCGAACGCCGGGCGCGAGATCTCGATTGAGTCCCTTGAGAAGCTGCTCGCGTCCCGTCTTCATGACGTCTCCCACCGACCAGCGCGCCTGACTCCGGAAGAAGTCGCGCACATCATTGTGCTTCACCCATTCGACTCCACTCACCAGAGCGTTCGCCGAGCCGACGTCGTACTCGAGGTCGGGCACGAAGAGTTCGTTGGTTCCAGCGTCGTATCGCGGGGTGCCGACGAAATACACGTGGCCCGAGGCTCGTCCGCCGAATCGAAGTTCGAGCGCGAGCTTGGCGCCCCCGATCCCGAATAGTCGAACATCTTTCACGACGAGCGTCTGGCCAGCCCGCTCGATCTTCTTCCCCTTGAGGTGCTTGCGAAGCAGTTCGGTCGCGAGGTCGTATCCGATGACTCCCTCGATCAGGATATGGAGCCCGTCTCCTACAGCGGCTGGATAAAGCGGCGGCAACGGCGTTTCCGAGAGGGGAGGACGGGGACCCGTGACAACCTTGGGAGATGCCGAGAATCCGAGCGCGGTGACCAGCGTTTTTTTTACGCCGACCGCCTGTCCCATACGCACTGCCGACGGATTGATCACCAGCCACACGCTGTCGGTGAGTGGAATGGGGCGCTCGAGCAGATGCCACCATTTCTCGAATCGGGTCTTTATGTCCAGCGAACCTATCTTGCGGTCGATCATGGCCCTCTGGCCTTCGACTGCGGCACGGGTCGCGTTCAGCACGCGTTCGGTGACATCGATCTTGAATGCAGTAACACGGCATTGGTCGCGCGGTTGATCGCTGTATGGTGCAACCTGCGAAACTCTCGTCCGGCTGCGGAGCTTCCAGTCGGATGTGATGCGAAGGTCCGATGCCAGCGCGATCCTTGCTCGTGGCAGAACATCTCCCAATCCGCAGGAACTGCTGATCTCAGGTGCCAGGGGAGGGTCGTACCAGCCGCGCCCCTTGTAATTCACCACGGCGGATATGTGGGCCGTCTGTCCATTCAGTGAAACGGAGAATGGCCCTCGCGTTGCTTCGTAGGCGACGTGTATCCGCTTGTTCGAGAGCTGCTTGCGGTCGGCAATGTTGCCGAATTTTCGGGGCACCGCCTTCTCCACTTCGCGTACCACCGGCGTGAGGTCGTAGCTGAGCGGTATGTCGAGGGTCGAAGTGGGAAGTGCCGGCAGCGTGTCGATGTCGGCCAGCATCGCGGGAGCAGGCGCATCGACGTCCAGCTTCCCATCGCATGCGGCGAGCGCAACGACCGACGCAAGCGCCAGCAGAGAGTTTCGAAACGAGTAGCTCACCCGACTCGTAATACCTTCACGCGCCGCCTTTATCAATACCGGCGGGCATTCCCGGCGCTATCTTGGAGCTGTTGGAAAGCCGCGCTGCGGCCGCTGTCTGGACATTATTCCAAATGGAGGCGTTCCATGTTCGGTTTTCTGCTCCTCGGTCTGGTTGTCGTGTTCGTCCTTTTCGCGATCGGCGCCTACAACCGTCTTGTATCGCTCAAAAATCAGGTGGCCAACGCGTGGAAGCAAATCGACGTGCAGCTCAAGCGGCGGCACGACCTGATTCCGAATTTGATCAACACGGTAAAGGGAGCGATGAACTTCGAGAAGCAGACTCTCGAAGCAGTCATTGCCGCGCGCAACACCGCGATCACCGCTTCGACCACCGGCAATGTCGCAGCCACTGCAGAGGCCGAGACTCAACTCACGGGCGCATTGTCGCGTTTGCTCGCCGTTGTCGAGGCATATCCTGACCTGAAGGCCACCGGTAACGTCGCGCAACTCCAGGAAGAACTGACCGCGACGGAGAACAAGATCGGATTCGCCCGCCAGCTCTACAATGACACCGCGACGCAGTACAACACCGCGCAGCAGACATTCCCGACTATGCTCTTCGCGGGGATGGCTGGCGCGTCGCCGGCAACTTTGTGGGAAATCACGGACGATGCCGAGCGGGCTGTGCCGAAGGTTGATTTGTCGCTTGGCGCGCAGGGTGGGTGACTGGGGGGACGATCCACCTTTGACGGCACAGACCCGAGTGCCTGATGCGCTGGCTCGGCACATGCTCCAGATTGAGCTAAGGATGCCTGTTTCCCCCACCAAGGAGGCCCGAATGAAGAGAGTCGCTCTTGCAGTCGCGTTAGGCATGGCTGTCGCATGCAGCCCTTACGTGGCCACAACTACAAGTGCGCCATCACCTGTGGTTACGGTTAACCCGGCGCCGGCGCCCGCCGTTATGCCGGTTCTGCTCCCTCCAGGAGCGCAGTGGGGTCCTGGCCCGGCTTCACTACCGGCAGGGGCACGCGCCGTCGTGATCGACGGTGATCCCACAAAGGAAGGTTTGTTCACAATGCGGCTCTTGCTCCCGAACGATTATCGCATTCCACCGCATTCGCATGCCGCGAACGAGCACATCACCGTGATCAGCGGAGTGTTCCACGTGGGAATGGGGAACACTTTCACCATGGCGGGTGCCGAAGAGTTGCGCCAGGGCTCATTCAAGGCGATTGCGCCGGGTATGGCGCATTTTGCGCACGCGGCCGGGGAGACTGTGATTCAGTTACACGGCATGGGGCCATGGCGTTTGACCTACGTCAATCCCGCTGACGATCCCCGTAACAGGTAGGCGGCTATCGGCGAGGCCCGGAACCGCATGCTTTGACGAATCGCGGCAATGCCGTTGAGCGGCAGAGTGATCAAACAGCAATCGCGCCAAACCTGTTCACTGAGCAGTCGCCGCTGACCGCCTGAGGTCGCGCAGCGCTGGAACTTCAGAGTGAGGACGACCTCGTTGCCCGTCAAAGTGACCGGCACCGAGGTCGTCTTGCTGCCCACTGCGTTGCGCCGTGGCTGAGCCACTTCTACGTCGTTTTACGTATGTCTGGCGCCACAGGCGCCCCTTACACTGAGTCGCGTCGCCCATGCAGCTGACGAGGTGACGGTCGGGCTGGCCGACCCGAGATACAGCCGGCCAGCATCACACTCCAGTGGAGGGCGAGTTTCATGGCGCACGATGCCGCACCGACTCCGGCCGAGCTTGTCCACCTTCGTGCCACCGATAGAGCCGGGGCGATGGTCGCGGGTCAGGCCATCGCGCTCACGACTATCGCGCTCTTCTTCTCAGTGCAGCCGAGCTGGGCGCTCTGGCTGTTCGGTCAGGGGCTGCTGACGATCGCGCTCGTTCAGTGGTTCGCGCTGCTTCATGAGTGTGGACACGAGACGCTTTTTCGCACGAAACGCTTTCACATTCCCCTGGGATACGTTGCCGCTTTCTTCTCGCTGATTCCGTTCCACAACTGGAAGCGCGTACACGGCCGCCATCACAAATGGACCGGATGGCAGGACGTTGATCCTACGACGGCCTCCCTCGTGCCGCGGCCTCTCGGCCGTGCCGAGCGATTGATCGTCAACGTTTGCTGGAAGTTCTGGATTCCGCTGTTCTCAGTGCTCTACCGGCTCAACAACTTCTGGAACTGGCCACGGCTGAAAGAGCTCTTCGCGGACCCCACCGAGCGTCGCCGGCTCGCCGCCCACATGATCGGCCTCCTCGTGGTGTATGGGGCGCTGATTGCACTCTTCGGCCCGGCGACGCTGTTACGCACAGTGGGTCTCGCGCTCCTCGCCACGCTGGTCGTCGAGGATCTGTTGCTGCTCAGCCAGCACACTCACGTGCCGCAGAACGTCAGCCACGGCGAGCCGGTGCGTCCATTTCCGGCAATTGAGCAGGAGGTGTTTACGCGGTCGCTCGTCTTTCCGCGTTGGCTCTCCGCACTGCTTCTGCACATCGACGCGCACGAGCTGCATCACATGTACCCTTTCGTGCCGGGCTACAAGCTCAGCGCGATAACGTACGAGACGGAAAACGAGATCGACTGCTGGACGTGGATCCGCCGCGCACGGGCGCTGCGCGGCGAGGTGTTCCTCTTTCAGAATCGCCTGGAGACGGGCGCCGACATCTGAGGCGACCGTGACCACGATCGATTCATTCGACACTGCGCTTTTCCTGATAGCCGCGTTCATCACGGCTGGGTTCATTCACTCTGCGTGGCTGGCATCGGCGGTGTCGTACAGGCTGAATGTTCCCGTCGACGGGCGACTGCACGTTCGCGGGCGCCGACTATTCGGTGACAACAAGACGGTGCGCGGCTTCGTCGTCATGCCACCCGCTGCGGGCCTCTCCTTCTGGGTGCTCGGCTCGCTGCTCGATACCACTTCTCCCGCGCTGCGCGCCGGTCTGTGGCCGCTCGGCAACGTTGAGCTTGCGCTGCTAGGGACGTGGGCCGGCCTCGGCTTCATGCTCGGTGAGCTGCCGAACTCGTTCATCAAGCGCCAGCTCGACATCGCGCCCGGCGGCCCAGCCAAAGGCAATCTCCCGTCGCTCGTGTCGTTCGCCGCGGACCGGCTCGACTCAATTATCGGCATGCTCGTCGCCATCAGCATCGTAACGCCGACGCCATGGATGACCTGGGTGTACGCAATTGTGTTTGGCCCCGGCGTACATCTGTGCTTCAGCGCGCTGCTTTATCGACTCGGCGTTAAGGCGAGGCTCGCGTGATGACCAGCGTGCTGCGCGTTCGTCCGGCTCTCGCGTTGAGTGGCGCGACTCTCATGGATTCACTCGAGGCCGAGGTGGATGTGGCGCTAGTGGGCGGCAAGGCGCACACGCTTGGCCGGTTGATACGGAGCGGCGCTCGCGTCCCGCCAGGATTCGTGTTGCGTACCGGAGCGTTGGAAACACACCTGCGGGAGGCAGATATCGCGGACGATATCCGGTCGCTATTCGAGGGAGGAGACTTCGGGCGCGCCGAATCCCGTGCGTCAGTTTCGGCGACGATTAGCGCGCTAATCTGCGGCGCTGCGCTGCCGGACGTGATTCGCGGCGAACTGCTGGCACGAGCGCGTCCGCTACTGGCGCGCGGGCCGGTGGTCGTACGCAGTTCCGCGGTCGGCGAGGATTCGGAGTCGGCGTCATTCGCGGGCCAGCTGGATTCGGTGCTGCATGTTGCCGATAGCAAATCGCTCGAACGTGCTGTGCTTACCTGCTGGGCGTCGTACTGGTCCGAACGGGCGCTCTTCTATCGCGGCGCGCGCTGCATGCGTTCGGCCGGTATGGGCGTGGTGGTGCAGCAGCAGGTCGATGCGCGCGTCGCCGGCGTAATGTTTACTGACGACGGTGACGGCGCGCTCCTCGTTGAGTATGTGGTCGGACTTGGTGACGCGTTAGTCGCTGGGGTCGCGGATCCGGCGCGAATCAGGATCGATCGCACCACGCGTGAAGTAAGGCATTTCGGGGAGCGTATCTCCGACGCCGACGTGCTCGTGCTCGCGGCCAGCGGCGTTGCATCGCTGCTCGACGCCGCTACGCGAGTTGAGGGCGAACTTGGCGCCGCACAGGACGTCGAGTGGGCGATGAGGACGGACGGCACTTTGTTCATCGTGCAGTCACGCCCCATCACGGCAGCGCTCGGAGGCAAGAGAAAGTTCTCGTCGGCGGCGACGCGACGCATTGTCTGGTCGAACGCAAACGTCAACGAGAATTTTCCCGCGCCGATCTCGCCGTTCCTGTACTCCGTAGCGTCGGCAGGCTACACCCACTATTTCCGCAACCTCGGCCGTGCCTTGGGCATCACGCCACGCCGCATTCGCGCCATGGAGCCGGCCTTCGCCCAAATCATCGGCGTGCATGGCGGACGGATGTACTACAACCTCACAAACATCCACGCGGTGATTCGTCTCGCTCCATTCGGAGATGCGCTCGCGTCGGCGTTTGATTCCTTCGTGGGAGCGCGGGACGAGGTGCCCGGTTCCGATGTTCGCCCCATGAGGAGCGGTCTCGCTCAGATCCGCGAAGTCGCGCTCATCGTGGCGCGAACGACCTGGCAATATCTCTTCCTCGATCGTCGCATTCGGCGCTTCGAGCGTACCGCGGATGCGTTTGCCGAGCAGTCCCGTCCGGCGCAACTCCCCTACCGCTCCCTCGCCGAGCTGCGCGCATTGCTCGCCGACTTCATGGCGATCCGCTGTCACGGGTGGAAAGATGCCTCGCTCGCCGACACTGCAGCGATGGTGTGTTACGGGGCGCTACAGCGGTTGATCGCTCACGCATATCCCGGTGGAGCGGAAGCTGCACATACCTCGCTGCTCAAGGCGATTCCTGGCGTCGTGAGCAACGAGCCCGTGCATCGTCTCTGGGCGTTATCGCGCCTGATTCGTTCCGATGATCGTCTGGCGAGCCTGATCGAGGACGGTGATACGGCCTCGGTGCTCGATGCAATCGCGACAGACGCCGCATTCGCCGGCTTCCGCATTGTATTCGACGAGTATCTCGACGAATGGGGATTTCGCTGCTCGTCAGAGCTCATGCTTACCACGCCGAGCTTTCAGGAAGATCCGGCGCCGGTGATCGCGCTTCTGCGAGCATATGCCCGGCTCGACGCGGAATCGCCTGAAGAGTGCATGGCGCGGCAAAACAACGAGCGCGAGATAGAAACTGCTCGCGCACTTGCCGCCCTGGCGGACAGACGGATTCGGTTCATTCCGTGGACGCCCTGGACAGCTTTACTGCGCGTGCTGCTTCCGTGGACCCATGCTTCCATCCGTTATCGTGAGCGCGCGCGACTGAAGCAGGCATTGCTCTATAGCCGGTTGCGCCGCGTCGCCCTCGCGATCGGTGATGAGCTCGTACGTCGTGACACGCTTGCGACACGAGACGACGTGTTCTGGTTCACCGTCTCCGAGCTGGACGAACTCGCATCTGGCGGAGCAATGTTCGCGCACAGCGCGAGCGAGGTGGCGACGCTCCGCGCTCGGGCGCACGCGAAGCTTTCCGCGATGACGCCGCCGGATTCGTTCAGCCTGCCGGAAGGCGAGTATTTCGACGGCTCCCTGACTGGCGATATCCCAAAACCACATGCAACCGGCGCGGACGGGGCCAGCGTGCTTCGCGGCACGACCGCGTGCACCGGCTGCGTGACTGGACGCGCGTCCGTTCTGAGAGACGTCACTGAAGCGGAACGCCTCGCCGATGGCGACGTACTCGTCACCAGGCAGACGGATCCCGGATGGGGACCCGTCTTCTTCCTCATCTCCGGGCTCGTAATCGAGCGTGGTGGAATGCTGTCGCACGGGGCGATCCTCGCCCGCGAGTTCGGCATCCCGTGTATCGTCGGCGTGCGCGAGGCGACCCGCGTCATTCCGAATGGTGTCGACATCACCGTGGACGCCGAAAATGGGTGTGTTCATGTCGCGCGCTGAGATCATTCGGCGCTATCTGGTCGAGCGGTATCGAACGCGGCGTTTCATTCCTCTCGCGCTGCTCCTCGCAAGCGCGGGGATGCTCGCGGCGCCGGGCACGGAGCGTCTCGGCACAGTTGCGGCGTTCGGCTCCGGATTGCGGGCTTGTTTCATTGCCTACATCGTCGTCCTCGCGCTACGGGTATGGGACGATCTCCAGGATCGCGAGCGCGATGCGCTTGCGCACCCTGATCGCATCACAGTGCGTGCCGAGGCTGCGACGCCGCTTCGCCATCTGGCGTGGGCGAGCGTGGCAGCTACGACATTGCTTGTCGCAACCGGAGATGAGCCGTTGGCGCGGCTGCTCGTCTTCGCGCTTCTTGGTGCTACACTCGGCTTTTGGTACCGTGTGCGTACCTCGCTTGCGCCGTCTCCCGTCCTCACAGCGCACGTTGTGCTAATCAAGTATCCGGTCATCGCGTACCTCGTCGCGCCAGGCGCCGTGCATGGAGCGAGCGGTCTGACCCTCGCTGCGCCGGTGTTGGTCGCAGTGTATCTGCTCCTCTGCATTCATGAGGGCCTCGACGATCCGGAGCTGCGCCGCTCGCGCGCGGCACGGGGCGTTCTTGTCGCCGAATCCGCTCTGATCCTGCCGCTGCTCGGACTCGTCATCGCGTCCATGCTCGATCTCCATCTGATCTTCTTCGGCCGAGGTTCAAATCCATGACTTCCATCGCGCCAGGCCCGACTCTCATCTCGCCGACACGCTCGCTCCAGGCATCCCTGCTCGCGCAGTGCGAATGGATCGAGTGTTATCTCTGCGGAGCGCTAGCGAGTACTCCATTCGTGGAAGCGGAGGATGATCTCACCGGCAAGCCGGGCCGGTTCACCTTCGTGACGTGCAACGAGTGCGGTCTCTGCTACCAGAATCCGCGGATGCGGATAGAGCACATTGGCGCCTACTACGACGACGAATACATCGCACACCGCAGGAAGAGCGATTGGGGGCCGCTGACCGGATTCTTCAACTGGGCGATGGACCGGCACGACCGCCAGAAGGATGCGCTGGTGAGCCGCTACGTAGCGCTCGGGCCGCACAGCAAAGTGCTCGACGTCGGCTGCGCGGTCGGAACATTCCTGGAGAAAATGCGCGTCCGATACGGCGTGAGGGGGACCGGTGTGGACTTCAAGGACCTGAGCGCGAATCCGGCGCTGGCGAACGTGGACTTTCGCTGCGGGCTCTTCTACGATCAGGATTTCGGCGAGACGCGGTTCGATCTCATTACGATGTGGCACTTCCTCGAGCACGACTACGATCCCATCCGAACGCTCGACACCGCGGGGGAGCTTCTTGCGACCGATGGCCGGCTGGTGATCGAAGTTCCCCGGCTCGACAGCCTTACCGCTCGCCTCTACGGTGACCGGTGGCCGGGCCTGCAAGCGCCTCAGCACACTGTGCTCTACGACCGGGTCACATTGCTCGCCGCACTCGATAAGGCGGGCCTGGAACTCGTGGAGTATCTGCCATACGGCGCCTTTCCAGCGTTCTTTTACTTCTTCGCCGGCGCGGCGTTCAAGCTCCTGAGGGGCCGCGGACTGAATCTCTCCCGCGCGATCTATCCGTACTTCCTCGGTCAGATTCTCTTCGCGCCGATTCTCGCGTTCGAGAAGCAGCTCAACTTCGCGATGCAGACTGTTGTCTGCCGGAGGAAGTCATGAGCGCGCCGGTAAACCTCTCGTCACCCCACGGCGCGGTGCGCGAATCAGTCAGGGCCGGAGCGGTAACTCCCGCCAATCGACGCGCCATTTCACCGGAGCGCGTGCTATTCGTCACGCGCGTTGCCCTGAGCGTGACCACCATGACGATCGGCGCGCTCGTCATGCTGCTCGTCGCCGTGCCTACTCTCTTCATGGCGCGCCGGTTGTACGCGGAGGGGATTGGACGACGGCTGGGCGGATTGATTCTGAGGCTCTGGGGCGTCCGCTATCGCGTTCACAACAGTGGCTCCTCGCCCACAAGACAGGTCGTCTACATCTCGAATCACACTTCGACCATCGACATCTTCCTGCTCATTGCCCTCGCCCTGCCGCGCACGCGGTTTTTTCTCAGCGGCTTTCTCCGGAAGATGCTTCCCATCGGGGTAATCGGGTATCTAATCCGGATCTTCTGGACCGTCCCGCAGAAGTTTCCGGAGAAGCGTCGCCGCATCTTTGAGCGCGCCGATCGCATTTTGCGCCGAACCGGCGACTCGGTGTACCTCAGCCCGGAGGGGACGCGCGTTACGACTGGCGAGATCGGGCGCTTCAACAAGGGCTCCTTTCATCTCGCCACGAGCCTCGGCGCGCCGATCGTGCCGCTGTACCTGGCAATTCCTGCCGACTCGAACCCGGGGATGGGCTACGACGCAAAGCCTGGCACGATCGATGTCTGGTTTCTTCCGCCCATCGAGACGTCGCACTGGAAGGTCGAGGACGTGGAGCACAATCGCGATCGCGTTCGCGATCTATATGTGCGCGTGCATGAGGCCGTACGCGCCGGAGTCGCTCCGACTACAATGACGATCAACGAGACAAACCGTGGGGAGGCGCCGCGGGAATGACAGCGACCTTCGACACACTTATCACGCTCCTCGAGCATCGCGCCGCCGAACAGGCCGGCGCACGAGCGTACACTTTTCTACTCGATGGCGAACGGGAGGGCGGCACGCTCGACTACGGAGAGCTGGCAGTGCAGGCGAAAGCGATCGCGGCGACCCTCGCTTTACGCGGCGTGATGCCGGGCGACCGTGCGCTCCTGCTCTACGGCCCGGGCGTTGAGTTCGTCGCGGCGTTCTTCGGGTGTCTCTCTGCGGGTGTGGTCGCCGTGCCGGCGTATCCTCCACAGCCCGCGCAGCTCGCACGCACCCTGCCGCGTCTGGTCGCAGTCACGATGGATGCGCAGGTCTCAATCGTCCTCAGCACAGAGGCCATCGCGCGAATGGTGCCCGAGCTCGCGAAGATTGCGCCATCGTTTCGCAATCTGCCGTGGCTCGCCACCGACAGTGTAGCGAGCAGCGAAGCCGCCGCATGGCGGCGTCCGTTCGTGAACAGCGCCTCGCTCGCCTTTCTCCAGTATACCTCGGGCTCCACGGCAGCGCCGAAGGGCGTCATGGTGAGCCACGGCAACCTGCTCCACAACCTGGCCTACCTCAATCACCTCGAGGAGAATGACCACACCAGCGTCGCGGTGTCATGGCTTCCGGTCATTCACGACATGGGTCTGATCGAAGGCGTGCTACTGCCCGCGTACTCCGGTTATCCCACGTATCTCATGGCGCCCGAATCATTCCTGCAGCGTCCACTGCGGTGGTTGCAGGCGATCACGAGGTACGGCGGTACGAACAGCGGAGGACCCAACTTCGCCTTCGATCTGTGCACACGCAAAATCTCTCCGGAGCAAATCGAGGTGCTCGATCTCTCGAGCTGGCGGTGCGCATACAACGGCGCCGAGCCGATTCGGCGCGATACGCTCGCCCGCTTCCACGAGGCGTTCCGAAGCGCGGGCTTCCGATGGACGTCATTTTTTCCGGTGTATGGGCTGGCCGAGTCGACTCTCCTCGTCTCCAGCGGCCGGCGCATGGATGTGCCAATGAGCTGGGACGCGGACGCGGACGCCCTGACGCAAGGGCGCGTGATTGTGGCGGCTGCAAACTCCGGCCGCACGAGCCCGATCGTGGCGTGTGGCCCAACGTGGTTTGGGACTGAGATTCGCATTGTCGATCCCGAGACACACGAGCAGTGCTCGCCGGATCGAGTCGGCGAGATCTGGATCTCCTCGCTGAGCGTAGCTCAAGGTTACTGGCGGCGGCCGGAGCAGACGGAACTCACGTTCGGAGCCCGCCTTCGCACGGGTGAGGGCCCGTTCCTTCGCACCGGCGATCTCGGTGTTTTGCACGAAGGACAGCTCGTTGTAACCGGGCGCCTCAAGGATTTGCTCATCGTGCGCGGTGCCAAGCACTATCCACAGGACCTCGAGCGCACGGCCGAGCGGCTGCATCCCGCCGTTCGCGCCGGTTGCTGCGCGGCATTCGTCGTCGCCGGCAACGATGGCGAATCGGCGGCGCTCGCTGCCGAGATCGATATTCGACAGCTCGTTGACCAGTGCGGCCCCCATGGAGCGAGGGAGTTCGCCAGGATTGCCGCAGCGATTCGGCAGGGCATTGTGGAGCAGCACGGCGTTCAGCTTCAGGCCGTCGCGCTGGTCACTCCGGGCGGCATTGCAAAAACGACGAGTGGCAAGCTCCAGCGGCATGCGTGCCGCGCAGCGTTCGAGTCGGGCGGACTTGACGAGCTGCATCGCTGGACGCGGGCGCTGGTCGTTGCGCCGGCGGGTAAGCAAGAAGGGCTGCGTCTCGCGGTCACGGGCGTCACGTGACTACCGCACTGCTCAGGGAGGCGACTGATCTCCATTCGCGACTGAGACTCGCCGTCGCAACAGTTCTGCGTATCCCACCTGAGGATGTAGACAACGACGCAGCATTCTCATCGCTCGGGCTCGATTCACTCGCTGCCGCAGAGCTCACATCGGAGGTCGAGGACCTGCTCGGTGTCACGATCCCGCCAGCGGCGGTGCACGAGTATCCCACAGTCGCCGCACTGGCGCGCTTCATCGAGGTCGGTCCTGACGGCGACGGCACGCCGTTCGAGCGCATGCGTGCCGACGCAGTGTTGCCTGACGATGTTCGCCCGCGCCCCAGCAGAGGAAGGCAAACCACGCGCACACGTGATGCGCGAAGCATCCTCCTCACCGGAGCAACTGGCTTTCTCGGCGCTCACCTGCTGCGAACGCTGCTCGACGAGACCGACGCGAACGTTCTCTGTCTCGTGCGGAAGAGGACCAGAGCCGGATTGAATGCCGACAAGCGCGTCATGGACAATCTCGCGCGATACGGTCTCGATGATGCGCGGACGGTGGATCGTGTTGTTGCCGTCGAGGGCGATCTGGCGCGCCCGTATCTTGGCTTGACACCGGTGGCGTTCGAGGCGCTGGCGCATGGTGTCGACGCGATCATTCACGGCGGAGCGCAGGTGGATTGGGTGCGCGGATACGACGCGTTGCGCGATGTGAACGTGCTCGGAACGCGCGAGATCCTTCGCCTCGCCTGCTGCGGCACACCGAAGCCGGTTCATTTCGTCTCCAGCCTCGGGGTTTGTTATTCGTCTCTTGGGCCGCGCGCGCTCGACGAAGGATGTGACGCGTTGCCGCTACTCGAAGGGCTGCGCCTCGGATATGCGCAGAGCAAGTGCATTGCCGAGTCTCTCGTGCGAGAGGCAGGGAGACGCGGTCTTCCGGTGTCGATCGTGCGTCCTGCGCTGGTATCCGGCGACAGCATTGACGGGCGTTCCAACGTCGATGACCTGCTAACGCGATTCATCGCTGGCTGCGTGGCGATGAAGGCCGCACCGGATCTCGACTGGCGCGTCGACTGTCTGCCGGTAGACCATGTTGCCAGAGCGATCGTGAGGCTCGCGCTGGAGCACGCGAACGAAGCCAGCGTTGCGCACATCTCGGCGAAGGAGTCGAGACACTGGCGTGAATGCGTCCTGTGGATGCGTCTGTGCGGGTACGAGCTGGATTTGATCCCGTATCGCGAGTGGGTCGAGCGGCTCGGCGATGAAGCAACGCTCGGCCATCCTCTACATCCACTCCGCTCGTTCTTCCTGCAGCGGATCCAGGGCGAGAACGGGCTCACTCTCCCTGAGGTTTACGAAGAAAGCCGCCGCGCACGGATTCATGACGTGCGAAGCCGTGAACGTATGGCGGCGCTCGGTGCCAGTTGCTCGACGATCGACAGCACGCTGCTCGACCGGTACTTCGCGCAGTACGTTGCGCAGGGTGTAGTGCCCGACGTCGGCCGCCGGTACGAGAAGGCGGGGGCGGGGTCGTTTTCCTCTACGCCCGCAATCGACGCACTCCGGCCGGAGATCGAGCGCTCGCTCGCCGGGCGATTCGGCGATCCGTCCCTATCTATAGAAGAGGCGACGTTCGAGCCGATGGGCGGAGACGACAGCATCGTCTCGGAGCTCACGTCGTGGCGCGAAGGCGCGGCGGTGGGACTTTTCCGTGGCGGGGTGGCCGTGCGTGGTGCAAAGGGGAGCACTACGACGCGCGTCGTCGTGAAAGTGAAGCCCTCGGACGAGAGAGTGCTCGAGGTCGCCGAGAGCGTCGCGGCGTTAGCGAGTCCGGACCTCGGCCGGCAGTACTCGCGCTTCCGCGACTACCATGGCTTCACCCGTTGCGATGTGCGCGAGCTAGCTCTTTATCGCGAGAGTGACCCTCGCATCCGTCTGCACAGTCCGGCCCCTCTCGCCCTGTCGCCACCGGGTGCGACTCAGCAACTGACGCTAGTCCTCGAGGAAATTCCAGCGTCCGCGCTGTTCCATGCGGGAGAGACCGACCCGCCGTGGTCGCCCGCGCACCTCGGTGCGGCGGTCGATGGTGCGGCGGAGATCCACTCGTTGTGGTACGGGCGCGAGGCGGAGTTGATGGCGCAGCCATGGCTTGCGCCAGTGCGAGACCGCGCTTGTCTCACCGAGATGCAACCGCTGTGGGAAGCATTGGCTGACCACGCGTGCGCGTATTCTCCCGCGTGGCACGATGCGGAGCTAGTGCGCACCCATCGTCGGCTCGTCGAGCGTGTGTCGGAGTGGTCGGTACCACTCACTGATCTGACGCGCACGCTGATCCATAACGACTTGAATCCACGCAACTTCGGCATTCTCCAGGAAAGCAAGCCTCGGCTCTGCGCTTTCGACTGGGAGCTCGCCAGCATCGGGCTGCCGCAGCGCGATATCGCCGAGCTGTTGTGCTGGACGCTCGGTGCCTCGACGTCACGCGAAGAAGTCGCGGCCTGGATCGAGCGGTCGCGCGTACATCTCGCAGCGGCGACCGGCGCGCGCATTGAGGCCCACGACTGGGAACTCGGCTTCCGCGCTGCGCTCTGCGAGCTGCTGGTCGATCGACTTTCGATGTACGCAATGGTGGACCGGTTCCGTCCGCAGGGCTATTTGCCCCGCGTGGTGCGCACATGGATGACTATCCAGCGCTACTACCCATGGGGCAACGAATGACTGCGCTGCCGGCGGGGGGCGCCATCCCCGCATCACCTGCTGCGATGCTGCATGCGAGCAATCTGCTGACCTACGTGTCGATTCTCGTGGGATTGGGCGCAATCGTCGCCGCGCTCTGGTACGGAAACCAGGCAATTGCCGGAATGGCGGTCGCCCTGATCGTGGTGCTCGATACATTCGACGGGCGCTTCGCGCGCCGCTTCGTGCGCACCGCGACCGAGCGCGAGTTCGGCGTGCAGCTCGACAGCCTCACCGACGCAGTCAACTCCGGCATCGTGCCTGTTGTTGTGAGTGTGGCCTTGCTGCGCCCGGCGTCGGTTACAGGCGGCGCGCTGTGGATGGCTGCCGCCTTCGTCTACCTTCTCGGAGTCGTGACGCGACTCGGCTTCTATAACCTCACGCACGAAGAAGGCGAATTCTTCATCGGCCTGCCGGCGCCTGTGGCCGCGCTGACGGTTGCGACACTGCTGCTGTGGCCACTCGGGACGGTGCCCGTTACGCTCCTGTTGTCCGGCTGCGGGGTGGCAATGCTCAGCCCGCTTCGAATCCCGAGGCCGAAGGGCGTGGGGTTTGTCCTCTTCGTTCTCTGGCCCGTGATGGTCATAGTCTCGCACCTCACGCGCCTTTAGACCCCCGCTAACTGAGCCAGCGCTGCGAGCGGCCACCCGAGCGGTTTCAGGGTAGTTTTCACACCGAGCAGGCAGAAGACGGATAGCGCAACCGGCCCCAACTGGCATTGCCGCAGGCTATGACCGCAGCAAAAGTTCCAAGCTCACCCAACTACGACCCAGGTAATCGCAACCTGTTCGCCCAGCAGGAGGCGAACAGAAAAGCCAGCCGCCGTCTCGTCGCCGGCTTCATCATTTTCGTCGCCTGGCTGGGTTTCGGCGGCGATATCATCTGGTATCTGGCCAGCAGAAATGGCGCTGATGTAAGCGGCTATGGAGTGCATGTCTTTCCGGGCGTGGGGCTGCTGCTCTTGTCCATTGCCGGCGCAATGGCGTGGACTGGCTACCGCTTCGGGGCGACGCTCCTGATCAAGGCCACAGGTGCCAGAGAGATACTGACGCCCGCTACAGAGGAGGAACAGCGCCTCGTCAATGTCGTCGAAGAGATGGCGATTGCTGCCGGCACGCGAAAGCCGCACGTGTGGATCGTTCCGGACGAGGCGCCGAACGCGTTCGCCACGGGTGTGAAGCCCGAGGAGTCACACATCGCGGTAACTGAAGGCGCGCTCGATGTACTCACTCGCGAAGAGCTACAGGCGGTGGTCGGTCATGAGATGGGCCACATCGTCAACTTCGACGTGCGTCTGATGACTTTGCTCACTGCGCTCGTCGGGATGGTTGCGATGATTCACAGCGCAACGTTCAGGATGATGCGCTTCGGCGGCAGAGGCGGCGGCAGAGCGCGCTCGAGCAGAAGTGGCGGCAAGGGTGGCGGCGGTGCCGGCATTCTGGTGGTCGTGCTGCTCGTGATCTGGATCATAAGTTGGGCGATCGCTCCGCTCGTAACCCGCTTCGTGGCAATGAAAGTCAGCCGCTCGCGCGAGTTTCTCGCCGATGCGATGAGCGCGCAGTTTACGCGCAACCCGGGCGCGTTGGCTGAGGCGCTGGTGAAGATAGGCGGATCGAGCGTGAAGCCCCGGGCAATTCCAAAAAGCTCGGCGCAACTATGTATCGCCGATCCGTTTCATTCGGTGTGGGGTGATCGCGAGGGCAAAGTCGCGAACCTGATGGCGACCCACCCGCCGTTGCGCGAGCGGGTCGAGCGCCTGCGCGCGATGGCGTATCAGGAAGCGCAGTCTACCACCGCGCTTGACCCGCCGCAGTAGCTGCCGGGACTGCCAGCCGCGGAGCCCGACCGTGGTAAATGGCCAAAATGCCTTTTACATAGAACCGACACTTCCAATGATATAGAATCAACATTGCGGACTCGTGGTCGCGCTTCAGATTTCCCTGATAACTCAGGAGACTCCAGGAGAGATGTCAGACCCGCTCAACAGTTTTCGAAGGATGCCATCCACCATTTGGCCACACACTTTGTCGGTTGGTCTGCTGCTCCTGATTGGCGCATTCCTCAGGTTTTTTGCGCTAGGAGAATTGCCGCTTCCGGCACATCAGGACGAGGTGTCGGAGGTATACGACAGTTATTCGATACTAACGACGGGAGCGGACCGGGCCGGCACGCGGCATCCACTTGTCCTTCGAGGGCTCGGAGATGTCGACTACAGGCCCGCTCTCTACGCATGGATTACCACAATCCCCCTAAAGGTCTCCGGCTTTTCGATCGCTGCGGGCCGAGTGCCATCTGCATTTCTTGGCGTCGCTTCTCTTCTCTTCCTTTTCCTTTTCGCTCGCAGCATGGCGGGCGATAAGTTCGGCCTTCTTGTGCTTCTATTCGGCGTGCTTTCGCCGTGGCATATCGCCTTCTCGCGGCTCGCTCATGAGGGAACGATGCTGCCGCCATTCTTCATCATTCTTGCCCTGTGGTCCTGGCACCGGGCGGCCATCAGAGGGTACACAACGACTGATTGTGCGTTGGCTGGGTTCGTCGTTGGCCTGTCTGCCAACAGCTACCAGACGATGCGGTTGATAGCGCCGCTGCTATTGCTGCTTGTACTCTTTGACGTTCTGCGAAACAAGGGAGCTCGGGTTATATCCGGTTTGACACTGTCTGCATCGGCGATGATAGGGGCGATGCCACAGCTCATTGTGCTCGCAACTGATCCGAATCGGTTCTTCGCGCGCGCAGGCAGCTCATTGCTCCCAACGTCATCCCCCGGAGAATTCGTCTTCGGCGTCGCATTGAACCTCGTGCAGTTTCTCTCTCCCAAGCTGCTCTTCTGGCCCGACATGTCGGACTCAGGGCTGACACCAGCCCGCCTGATGCCGGTCGAAGTGCTATTTCTGTATGTTGGTTTGTTGTCGCTCTGGGCAGTCCCGGTGATTGCCGCCAAACGCTTCTGGGTCTATACGTATATCGTATTCCTGGTTACGCTGTTACCAGCCGCGCTCACCACGAGCCCCCATTCGATACGCGCCTCGGCCTGCATAACCCTGCTGCCTATTTTTTCCGCCGCGGGCACATGGCAAATCGGTTGCTGGCTGCAGAAATTCGGCTTGGGGCGGCAAGCATATTACCGCGGCGTTTATGGTGCTATCGCTGCCAGCTTTCTCTTTGTGGCGTACATGTACCTGTGGAGCCCGAAGGCACCCGGACAGCGGTCGAACAACGCACTTGTCCAGGTTGGCCAACGCATGCGAACCCATCAGGGGCGATATGACCGGGTCTTCATGACAGACTCGGCTTCACATCCGGACATCTACATCGTTGCCTTCTCTGGCATGACGCCAGCGGAATATCAGGCCGCGGAAAAGATCATCGAGTCCCGCGACGGCTGGGACATCGTGAAGCAAGTAGGCAAATACCGCTTCCTGAGTCCCGTCGAAATGGCCAGCCAGGCAGTCGCTTCCAGAAGCGGAACTTCGCGGGATCTGTTCGTCAGTCGAACGCGGCTTCCGAATATGGTCGCCAGAGGCAGCGTTGGCTGGTTCGAAGAAAGGTACTATTTCGCTGGAAACTCACTCCACGACCGTTGAATCGGCAATGCAGGCCTTAGTGATGGATCGACCGCGGCCCCGGTAGTCTCGGCCAGACTCACAACGCTGCAACGGGCGCGATTCTCCAGAGCCCGTTGAGCATATCTGAGGCGTAGAGCTGGCCGTTGGTGAACTGAACCCCCCAGATGAAAACCGGACTTCCACCCGCAGGCGGCCACTTGCCCAACTCGCGTTGCATCCGGGCGAGATCGCACCTTCCATCAGCGGCCTTCTGGGATGCAGTACACGTAGCCATGTCCCCCCGTATGTTCAACGCCCGCACCCCCGCATTATAGTAGGCGGCATACAGAATTCCGCGGCTCTCGTCTGCCGAGAAATTGTGAGTACCACCGCCCTGAACATTGTAGAACGCGACCTCGCGGGGATTCGCGAAATCGGCTACGTCCAGAACGTGAACGTCGCCGGACGATGTTCCTCCGCCCACTGACCCCGGCCCTTCCTCGCCGACCATTGCGAACCGCTTGTTGCCGTTCGATGGGTCGCGATACCAGAAAATATTGTGCGCCTTGCCGCCGACGATTGTCGTGCTGCCCAATTGCACTGGATTGGCGACTGTGCCTCCCTTCCCGCCTCCCCCGATATCGAATATCGCGATACCGTCGTTCCAGAGTGCAGTCATCAGTATTCCATCACGCACGAACACGTCGTGTATGAAGGGATTTCCCATGATCCTCGACAGCACCATCACGGGCGCGGCCGGGTTGGTGATGTCAACAATCACCAGCCGCGCCTTGTCAGATCCACGGGGATCGACGCTCAGAAAAGCGTAGAGCCGGCCATTCACCGGCTGCACTTCAGCCGTGTGCACGCCGTTGTTGGTATCCGCATTGTTGAACCGGCTGACCAACAAGGGCTTTCGCGGATTCTGCAGATCGTAGATCACGATCGCACCGGGAACCGGCTCGGTGGCGACCACGAGGTATCTCCCATCATCAGTGACTTGAACGTCTCCGAGCGTCGTTGCGCTGGCGACGATAATGGAGTCAACGAGCACCGGAGCCACCGCGGTAACGTCCCAGATCTTGATCGCGTTGCCGCGGTTCTGAACACCGTTAACGGTGCGCGAACCCCATGTCGAAGTGTAGGCTGTGTTTCCCTGAACCCACACCTCAGCGGTGACGCGATCGGCCACCACACCCTGGCCGAGCGTAACGAGATCGAATGGTGGCCCCTTGGAGCCTCCATTATCGGGGCCGATATTATCGGGCCCGCCGCAGCCGAGACCAAAGAGCGAGACAGCAGCCACGCAACTACGAGCTATGTACGGCGCCCTCATTACCCACATTACCCACATTCCAGTCGTCACTCTATCTCCATCCTTCCAGGTTGGTTTCGCTGGCGTTCGGTTTCACACCGGCCGGCTGCACATTAGTACACCTGACGGGCACAATTCCCTTACAAATCTCCGTCGGCTCGCGCGACCACCGTTACATCCTCGAGCGCTGACGTGGATTCCGGCGTAGGGTCCTCGCCGGGATTGATGAACCTGTCGCGCTCCATGCCGTACTGACGGTCGTAGAGCTGGCGGTAGCGGCCGTCGAGCGTCATCAGCTCGCGATGAGTTCCGCGCTCCACGATCTCGCCTCCCTCCAGCACCAGTATCTGGTCTGCGCTCTCGATGGTAGAGAGGCGGTGCGCGATAACGAAAGTGGTTCTTCCGCTTCGGAGCGATTGAAGACCATCGCGAATCATCGCCTCGCTCTCGCTGTCGAGGCTGGATGTAGCCTCGTCGAGAATCAGAATTCGCGGGTCGGCGAGAATCGCCCTCGCAATCGCGATTCGTTGGCGCTGCCCCCCAGACAGCTTTACACCGCGCTCCCCAACGATAGTGTCGTACCCCTTTTCGAAGGCGTTTACGAACTCGTCGCAATGCGCGATGCGGCTCACCTCGCGGACCTCGTCGTCGGTCGCGTTGGGACGGGCGAACGCGATGTTCTCGCGCACCGTTCCATCGAAAAGAAAATTGTCCTGCATCACTACGCCTAACTGAGACCGGTAGTCGCGAAGCCGAAGGCCATCGAGGTCGTGCCCGTCAACGAGGATGGTGCCCGATTGCGGGCGATGAAATGCCATCACGAGTCCGATCAGCGTGCTCTTGCCCGACCCGCTCGATCCCACCAACGCGGTCGTCGAACCCGCCATTGAAACGAACGACACATCCTTCAGCACATCCACTCCGGGAACGTACGAGAAACTGACTCCGCGGAACTCGACACTCCCCTCTATCTCGCCGATCGGTGAGCGCTCCTCGTCTTCCTGATCCTCGGTCGCCATGTCGCGTATCTCGCGCACGCGATCGAGACCCGCGAACGCCTCGCTGATCTGCGTTCCGACGGATGCGATCTGAATCAGCGGAGCCGCTACCAGGCCGATGAAGAAGACGTACATGACAAGACCGCCGAGCGTCATGGTGCCGGCAATTATTGCCCGCCCGCCGCCGATGATCATCAACACTCCAAGCGCTCCAACAATCAGCGTCGCGCCGGCGCCAACGAACGATGTGCCTGTGATTGTCTTCCTGACGTTCTCGAAGAGGCGCTGAACGCCTTCGCCAAAAAGCCGCTCCTCTCGCTTCTCAGCCACATACACCTTGAGAATACGCACTCCACCGATCGACTCGGCCAGGCGCCCGGTCACCTCGGCGTTGATTACACTGCGATCGCGAAAGAGAGGACGAAGGCGTCCGAAAGCGAATGCCATAAGCCCGCCGAACGACAACAGCACCAGTAGCAGAATCGCCGTGAGCTGCCAGTTAAGAGCGAAGAGAACGCCGATCCCGATAAGAGCCGTGAGAATTCCGCCGGCAAGCTGGATGAGCCCGGTCCCGACGAGATTCCTCACGCCTTCGGCGTCAGTCATGATCCGCGAGATCAAGACGCCTGTCTTCGTCGAATCGAAGTACGCAACCGGCAGGTGCAGCACATGCTTCTGCACGTTCATTCTCATGTCCGCGATCGCCTGTTGCGCGGCGATGCTGACAATTTGCGATAATGCGTAGGTGGTCGCCGCCTGAATCAGCACAGCGACTGCGGTTCCGAGAGCAATCGGCACGAGCAAGTCGCCGCGATGCTTCGCGAGCACTTCATCGATGAGATACTTGGAGCTGGCGGGCATGACGAGCCCGGAGAGCCGGTTGACCAGCATCAGAATCAGGCCGACGGTAAGAGATTTGCGATGCCGCCAAACCAGTTCACGAGCCTCTGCCCAGGCGCGCCGGTAGTTGATGGTCTTCTTTTTCTTGTCGGTCAAGGACGGGCGATCAGAGGTAATAAATTGCGCACAGGCTTAATTTCACTTACCAGGTTCGATAACAATAACCGCTCACCTCACGGTTCGTCTCCCGGCAAAGTTAGAAAACGTGGTACGAAAGCTTCAGGACCTGGGCTCTCAGGCGTTTTCACCAGTTTTTCCATGCGTCCCCTCAGCCCCCGAATCATGTCACTCATCACGATGCATCTCGCACGCCTCATCGTTTTGTTTTCCATTTGCGCCCTCCCGTTGCTCGTGACGGCCGCTCCATCTTCGGCGCAGGAGCTCTCTCGCGCTGAACAGAAAATGCGCACCTATGTGCAGGAGAATCGGGCCGACCAACTCGCGTTCCTCGAGAAAGTGGTGAACATCAACTCGGGGACGATGAATCTGGCTGGAGTGCGCGCTGTCGGCGATGCCTTTGCCGAAGAGTTCAAGTCTCTGGGATTCGAGACGCGGTGGGTGTCACTGCCACCATCGATGAACCGTGCGGGTCACCTGGTCGCCGAGCACAAGGCACGAGGCCGGAAGAAATCCGGCAAGACCGTGCTGCTACTTGGGCACCTCGACACAGTGTTCGAAGGCGAGGGACAAAAATTCGCGATCGTCGATGATTCGACCGCCAGAGGCGCTGGCAGCGCAGACATGAAGGGTGGAGACGTCGTGTTTCTCTATGCGCTAAAGGCGATGAAGGCCGCGGGTACCCTGGCCGACGCGAACGTCATCGTCGTGCTGATGGGTGACGAGGAGAGCGGTGGCGAACCCGACAGTGTATCGCGACGCGACCTGATCGAGGCGGCAAAGCGCAGTCAGGCAGTACTCGCTTTCGAGGAGGACGCCGGCAAGGCGACGATCGCGAGGCGTGGCTTCAGCTCATGGCAGGTTTCGGCAACGGGACGGCAGGGACATTCATCGGGCGTATTCAGTGCCGGATCGGGGTACGGCGCGATCTACGAGATCGCCCGGATACTCGACGGATTCCGCGTCGCGTTGTCGTCCGAAAAGAATCTGACTTTCAATCCGGGTGCGATCGTCGGGGGGACAACAGTCAGTTACGACAGCGCCATGATATCGGGCTCCGCTTCGGGCAAGCTCAACATCATCGCGCCGGCCGCGTACGTTCAGGGAGATCTTCGTTTTCTCACGCCGGAGCAGTTGGCAAGTGCGCGGGCAAGGATGACGGAGATCGTATCGAAGAACCTGCCAGGTACATCGGCGAGAATCACTTTTGCCGATGGCAATCCATCAATGCCTCCGACGAAAGGCAACTATGCGCTGCTCACGATACTCGACGGGGTTACACGGGCACTCGGCCAAGGCCCTACCGTTGCACTTGACCCAGGGCAGCGTGGCGCTGGTGACATATCGTACGTAGCGCAGTACTCCGATGCGCTCGACGGCCTCGGTGTCGTTGGTCGTCGCTCGCATACTCCCGAGGAAACCGTGAATCTGAAATCGATAGTGCCGTCGACGGAAAGGGCGGCGGTGCTGATTCACAGGTTGACGCGACGGCAGTAACGGCGCACGGGACAGCCAGAGATCAACAGCGTGGGGTGAAAAAGCTTTCCTGTGGGTCTCTAGCAACGTTACGAAACCTTCGCATACGAGCCATCCCCCTCGTACGCAGCTCCAAGCAACTCGCGTATGGTATCGCGAGTAACCGGCCTCGGATTTGGGTATGGTCGCTCGACCGCAAGGTCGGCTGCTGCGTCGAGGTCGGCGGCATTCATTCCCAACTCGCGCAACGACGTTGGCGCGCCAATTTTTCGGGCAAGCGCAAGTAACGCCACAGGGGCGTCATCGCCGCCGAGTGCGACCGCCGCCCGCCGCATCGCCTCTGCCGCAGCATCCCGATTGTACGCCGCGGTGTATGGAACAAGAACGGCGTGTGTTTCGGCATGCGGCAGGTCGAAGGCGCCGCCGAGCGTGTGGCAGAGCTTGTGGTGCAGCGACATCTGCACGGTGGCGAGAGAGAATCCAGCGAGCCATGCGCCGCGAAGGGCTTCGGCGCGCAGCTCGCCGTCTCGCGGCGTCTCGCAAAGCCGGGGTAGCGCCGCAGCGAGGGCCCGAATTCCTTCGACAGCCGCCGAGGAAGTAAGAGGATTGGCGTTCGCCGCGTACAGTGCCTCGATGCAATGCGCGATCGCGTTGAGTCCGGAACACGCTGTCGTTCGAGCGGGAAGGCCGAGCGTCAGTTCAGGATCGTAGATCACCGTCTTCGGCTGAACGCGAGGATTGCGGCCGGTTTCTTTGCGCCCTTCCCGCGTTAGTCCCCATATCGGGGTCATCTCCGAGCCCCCGTACGTGGTAGGCACTGCGAGAATCGGAACCGGCATCGCGAGAGCAATTGCCTTGGCGACACCAATCGCTGAACCACCTCCCAGCGAGACGAGGCAATCGGCGGCCGAGCCCGAGGCCGCATCTCGGGCGGCGAGTGCGACTTCGTGCGGCACGTGTGCGACCGAGCGGCTGAAGCTCTCGACGACACGGTCGCCGAGCATGTCACGCACGGAAGCCGCGAGCATCGAGCGACCCGATGTTGAGACCAGCATCACACGTTCGGAACCGAGGCGATCCAGCTCTACAGGAAGCTGCGAAAGGCAGCCAGACCCGAACACGACGCGCACTGACTGCGCCTCGAAAGTGAACGACGTCAAGCCGAGGGGGGGCCGGCGATTGCTGTCATCATTGCGCGCACACTTGCGATCTCGTCTTCATTTACGAGGTGTCCCATCGCTGGATAAAGCCGTGCAACGACATCGGCTCCCATCCGTCTCAGGATCTCGGCAGACCTGAGCACCCTGGCTGCGGGGATGTGATTGTCGTCGTCGCTGCATCCCAGAAACGCGGGCGTATTGTCGAATGTGCCGGGATAATCACGCGGCGTACCCTCAGGTCCGATCAGTCCCCCGCTCAGGCACGCGACGCCGCCGTATCGCGCCGCGTTGCGCGCGGCGTACTCGATGGACAGGCACGCGCCCTGCGAAAAGCCAAGCAGCATCGTCCGCTCGCGAGGGATACCCGCGGCCACGATGAGGGCGATGACATCGCCGATTGCTGCAAGGCCGGACGTGATGCCGGGCTCGTTGGTCGGGATCGGCGCCATGAAAGAATTGGGGTACCATGTGCCACCCGCAGCCTGAGGCGCGAGATACGCGAACCCGACGACATCGAGCGCGGTGACGAGAGCGAGAATGCTTTCCGCCGTTGCCCCGCGTCCATGCACCATCACCATTGCGGCCCGCGCCGATTCGAGCGGTTCTCCAGCCGTGCGCACGGGCTGTCCCTGATGGAGACTTTGCATCCCGCCACGCAGCTGAGTGTTCTCAGCGTCGGCCATCAGCCTGCGCCGGTAACGGCCTTTGCATCGAAATCGGCCCAGCGATCGACAACGATCGGTTTGAGCGCGCTCTCGATGCGGTCGCGACTCGACGCGAGCCATGGCGGTATCTGAAGGGTCTCTCCCAGGCTATCCGGCGGTTCGTCCACATCGAAACCGGGGCCGAGTGTGGCAATCTCCACGATGTGGCCATCGGGATCGTGCATGTAGATGCTCTTGAAGTACACTCGATCCATCACTGGCGTGACCGACAACCCCGCGGAGAGAAGCCTGTCGCGCCATTCAAGCTGCGCCTCGTCGTCGGCGACTGCGAGCGCAAAGTGATGAGTCTGGCCACCGCCCATTCGTACTGGCTTCTCGCGGTCCGGCTTTCGCTCGAAGTAGGTGACGAGTGTGCCCGGCCGGCCGTCGCCAACGCCCCAGTACCAGTGAAATGATTTGGGATCATCGAAGTTGTTCGTCTGCTTCACCAATCGCATTCCGAGCAGGCCATTGTAGAATGCGTGAGTGCGCTCGATGTCCTGGCCGATCGCGGTGATGTGGTGAAGCCCGTGCTCCAGGCGCATGGATGGCACAATATCGGGCACCGGGTCGGCCCAGGTTGTCGCCTGAATCTTCGCCTTGTCACGGTTGCCGGTGAGCATTTCGGGTGGTGGCGATCTATGGGATGTGCCGATTTCGTCGGCGGGTTCGTCGCGCGTCCAGCCAGGTCCCCGCGTCGCTATCTCGACGATCGTGCCATCCGGATCGTTGATGTAGAGACTCGTGAAATAGTGGCGGTCGAGCGGACCGTTCACGGCGATTCCCATGTCCACGAGCCGGCGCTTCCACATGAGAAGCCCGTCGTAATCGGCGACATGCAGCGCGAAGTGGTGAGTCCCGCCGATGCCGGGCGATCCTCGAGACACATTCGGCCACTCGAAGAACGTGACGAGCGATCCCGGCGTCGCCGATTCGTTGCCAAAGTAGAGATGGTACGTGGTGGGAGCGTCGAAGTTCACGGTGCGTTTGACCAGACGCAGGCCCAGGACACGAGTGTAGAAATCTGCCGTGCGTTGCGCTGACTGGCAGACGATGGTGATGTGATGCAGGGAGAGAATGGACATTATCGGCGGAGATCGGGACACGGCCGCGCTCACAGTGGCGACCCTGCATATACCTTCGCGAACATCCGCCCCCGCCGCTAGGTATGTCCAGTCCGAAGGGTATCTTTGGGGAGCGACCATGCACGCATCGCGTGCCTTATCCGAGCAATGTGAACTCTCCGACCTCCGTCAATTCAGGAATCTGCGCCAGAGCTCACACGCCATGACCGCCGCCTACCCAGCAGGCAACGTCGTTGCGCGAGCGATCAAGGTATTGCGCGACGAAGGAGTCGGAATATTCTGGATCAAGGTGATGGCCGGACTCGGTGTCTACCGCCGGCTTGTGCTGCAGGATCGCCCGCTGGATCACGCTGTCTCCGATTTCGCGCCGAAGCTGCCGGTGCGAATCGAGTTGTTGAAGGAAAGCGAAGTGGACGACTATCTCACGCTCCGTCGGGGTGTCACTCGTACGCAAGTCGTCGATCGGCTGCGGGCGGGACATCTGTGCTTCGTCGCGCGCAATGAGGATCGCGTCATTTCCACCTGCTGGGCCGCGACCCGTCCCACCTGGATTGATTACCTCGCCTGCGAGATCGATTTGAACGCCGGCGATGCCTATCTCTTCGACGCCTTCACGGAGCCTCGGCATCGCGGTCTGGGGATCGCTCCCGCGTTGTGCCTGCACCAGTTGGGATATCTTGAGCACGCGGGCTATCGGCGAGCGATCCGCGCCACAGCCATTGAAAACACGCCAGCATTGCGCGCGCATGCCAAAAGCGGTTTCCGTCCGACGGGCACTTTGAGCCGATTGAAGATTGGCCCTTGGCAACGATTCTTCCGGCGACCCTGGCCAATGTCGATTGGCGGACGCCAGCGCGACACTGAATAACAACTCGACGAAATCATGTGCGGAATTTGCGGAATCGTCTATGCAGAGCCTGAGCGGCCGGTAAGCCGGGAGTTACTCCGTGGCATGACGAACATCCTGCGCCACCGCGGACCGGACGGCGAGGGGTTTCACATCGCACCCGGTGTCGGCCTCGGCTTTCGCCGGCTTGCCATAATCGACCTCGAGACTGGCGACCAGCCGATGGCCAACGAGGATGGAACCGTCATCGTGGTCTGTAATGGCGAGATCTATAACCACATCGAGCTGAGGCGTGAATTGCAGGCGGCTGGCCATCGCTTTCGTAGCGCCTCGGATGTGGAGGTCATCGTGCACCTTTACGAAGAGCACGGCATGGATTTCGTTCGGCACCTGCGCGGAATGTTCGGCCTTGCGCTGTGGGACACCCGAAAGCGGCGGCTTGTGCTGGCCCGGGATCGGCTGGGCATCAAGCCGCTTCACTACGCGATCACCGCGGACGGTTTGTTTTTCGGGTCCGAGCAGAAGGCCATCCTTGCCGCAGGTGCGATCGAGCCACAGCCCGACCTCCAGTCGTTGCGTCAGCTTATTTCCTGCGGTGGGGTTATCGGGCCGCGAACGGTCGTCAGCGGGATCTCCCGGCTCCAGCCCGGCCACTGGCTGACATGGACCGATGGACAGGCGGAAATCGGCCGGTATTGGGACGTGGCGTTTCCGTCCCGCCATGACTACGACCATCGAATTACGGCACAGGAATGGGCTGACGGTCTGCGCGAAAAACTGACGGAGAGTGTGCGACTGCATTTGCGGAGCGACGTCCCGCTGGGCGCATGCCTCAGCGCCGGAATCGATTCCAGTACCGTCACCGCATTGATGTCCAGGATTGTTCCCACGCCGGTGCAGACGTTCACTTTGCGTTTCGACGAAGAGAGTTTCGACGAACTGCGCCATCAGAAGGGGCTGGATGATTACCCGGAGTATGGCCTGGCCGGGCACCGCATTGTGTGTCGGGCGACTGATCTGGAACGTCTGCCCGCTGCTATCTGGCACAGCGAGGACCTGTTGTCAGGCGGTATCGTCATCGGCCACATGATGGTGGCCGAGGCAGCGGCGGCTCACATAAAAGTAGTACTGACGGGTGAGGGATCGGACGAGATACTCGGCGGCTATTCGTGGTATCGAACGATGCGCCTTCTAGCTCCTGTTTTTCGGTTGCCGCAGCCGCTGCGCCAATTACTGGCGGGCATACCCGCGATTCGGCGTCGATGGCCCGGCGCGGCGGGAACGATCAGCGGGCCGCGGGCGATGAATTTCGAACGTTACTTGCGCAGCATCACTCTCCTGCATGCTCAGTCTGCGCATGCGAGTGTTCTGAGCCCGGGTATCCTCGACCAATTGCACCGGCAAGGTGAAGTCGATGACGCACCACCCACTCCGGCTGGATTCGAGAGCTGGCATCCGTTCGTGCAATTGCAGTATTTCGATCTAAAACACCGGATGCCGAACTTCGTCGTGCAGGCACTGGACCGGGCGACGATGGCCCACTCGGTGGAAGCCCGCGTGCCGTTTCTGGACCACGAGGTGGTCGAATTCTGCTCCCGGATTCCGCCGCGCGTGAAGATGAAGTGGTTGCGCGAGAAACACGTCCTGCGACGGGCAATGGCCGAAATACTGCCCCCTGAAATAGCCAATCGAAAGAAATTCGGGATGAAGGTGCCCACAGACGTGTGGCTGCGCGGAAATCTGCCCGCATTCGCGGAAGAACTTCTTTCTGAAGCGGCCCTGCGCGATACGGGTTACTTCAACCCGCAAAATGTGAGCGCCATCCGTCACCGGCATAGCGAAGGAAAAGAGAATCTCGGGTCAGTGCTGTCCATGGTGCTCAGCGTGCAGGTATGGCACGACATCTTCAGGCGAGAAAGACGCCACCGGCAGGACGCCACTGGTATTGGACAATAGAGAAACGCCGTGTCATTTCATCACGGCGCGCCAGCTCCCCCAGCCAGACTCGAGCATCGGGCAGCGCTCGCAATCGGTCGAGCGGATGTTGCAGAATACGAGCTCGCACCCCACGCTACGTCCCTGCAGAATAAGCCTGATGCGGTCGAGTTTCTGCGTATCACGTCCCTTGACCAGCAGCACATCGCCCGGTTCGAGCACGCCCAGAACGGCGGCCGCGGCCTGTTGCGGAGTGGGCCCGGCATGGATCACGGACGACCTCGGCATTCCTGAACGCAGGGCTCCTGACAAGTACCCCTGCATCGACTGACGCTGGCCGACGACGATAACAAGGGAGGCGATCCGCCCCAGCTTTTCGCCGAGTGCCCGATAGATGCGTCCCTGATTGCCCTTAGGCTCGGACACGTCGCCGAGAACAACTATTCGCCGGGCGGGAATTTCTGCCAGCGCGGCGAGCGCCGAATCGATGGACTCGAGCGTCGATTTGAAATCGTCGCGCAACACTACCGTTCCACTGGGCAGCACGATGGGCTGCATCCTGCCCGGCACAGGGGAGACGGAAGCGAGCCGTGAAAGCGCGACATCCAGCGGTACTCCCTCGACGTGGGCGACCGCAATGGCGCTCAGTGCCGGATAGACCAGGTGGCGGCCGATGAATCGAACGTGAACTTCTCGCCGCTGCCCGAATGAATGCAGGATGAACCGCGATCCGCGTGGCCAGTCGAGGTGGAAATCCTCCGCGCGAACATCGCAAGTTGGCGAGAAACCAAAGGTAATAATCCGCGCCTTCGTCTCTCCCTTCATCCACAGGACATTGGGATCGTCGCCATTCAGCACTGCTGTGCCACATGGCGCGAGGGCGCGGACCATCCAGGCCTTTTCATCGCGTGTGGCTTCCAGCGATCCAAGGCTGCGGTGATGCTCGCTCGCGACAGCAGTGACGACGGCAATGTCGGGCCGCACCATGCGCGCGTAGCCCCGCATCTGGCCGGGCCCCGCGATGCCCACCTCCACGACGGCGTGTCGCTGCGACGGCCGGATGCGTAGCACCGCGAGTGCGGCCGAGCTCCACGCGTTGCGCAGCATTCCCGCGTGCTTCGGTGTGTCCAGCACGGCCGCCACCGCCACTGTCGTAGTCGACTTGCCAAGCGATCCGACGATTGCGATCACGCGCGTGTTGCGGGCCCCAGTGCGACGATGCGCGAATGCAACGCGGGAAAGCGCTGGCCACAACCGGTACATGGCACCGCTCCGCAGTTGCAGCCTCCCGCCCGCCGTAGGAAGCATCGCAATCAGATCCGCCAGCCCGTAGCGCATCACACGACTCGTCGCTGCATTCCAGGACTAGTCCGTGCCTACAAATTCAGTCGCGGATGGCGAGGGCACAGCAGACACATTCACGTCGATAGGAAGCTGAACGCCATTGTGGGTCTGGACGACGTCGAGGATTCCTTGCCAGACACTGGCGAATTCATGTCCCACCTCGTGTGGCTCCTTGTCCTCGCTGAACCCGCGGCCGCTCGCTATCCAGAACGGCGGCTGGTCCAACCTGCCTGCGTCCACGAAGACGCCGGACACGTCGCGGTACACGAGCTTCGCGTTGTAGCTGTGGACATAATAGCCCGGCCGATAGGTGCCTTCCTCAATGACGCGGCGCGTCCACGCCTTGTAGTAGTCGCGCATCGCCGAAGGAACCTTGTCCATGCGCTCGATGTCCAGGAAAACGACCGTGCCGCGCGGAAAGCCCTCGCGCACAGAGCGCGCAATTGCGTCGTCAGCGTCCTTACTTCCGCGCGCGCCGCTCACCAGATGAGTGGAGCACGACTGTCCCGGCGCCGCGCGCGCGTAGGACACAACCTTCACTGGCACCTTTTTCCGCACTGTTCGCGTGACGCGGCGGCCATTGACCCGGCGGACCTGCTTCACACGCTTCGTCACCCACTTCGTTCTAACGACCCGCTGCCGCGGCGTTCCACTCCACACCTGTTGTCCGACGTAGATGACGGCGACTCCCCATCCCATGTCGGCGAGGGTCTGTCGCTTGCCGGTCCAGGATTCTCCCTTGTGACAGGGCGCTGACGGCAGGTAATACCCAACCCACTCGTACGGCGCGCCGTCCTTGCGCCAGGCAAGCATCGCCTGATCGCCGGGGTATGCGTATGTATCGAACCCGAGGTGGCGCCCAGCTCTGAGATTGCTCGTGATGTTGTCCGAAGCTCCGCCTACGGCTGCACCGATCGCATCCACCGGATTGGGAACCGAATGCGACCGGTCATAGCTTAAGGCAATCGGAAGCAGTAGAAGCGACATCGCTGCAGTCTTCAGTCGGATCATTCAACCTCACATATCTGCGTGACAGAATACGCGCGCGCACCACACTCGCACTCCTTCTTTCTCGTACCGCGTTGCGCGTCGATTTGTTCCCCGAAAACGTGACCTTTCCCGGCCAGATTCGACCGGCACGGGCACGATTCCTGGCGGTTTGCAGCGGGTGTATTTCTTGCTTTTGCACGTTCAAGGCCACAGCAGTTATCATCCAATTCTCGTTGGACCGACCGGAAAGGAGTTATTTCGCAATGTTACACTCACATCGGTTTTCATCACCCGTAGTCGCGTTTGCGATCACCGCTATCACGACAGGGTGCATGAGCGCGCCACAAGGGGGATCAGGCGTGAACTCAAATCCGGCATCTACGGCGAGCGGCATTGCGCAACGATCAAGCTGCATGGTGGGCAATGCGGGGTTGACGCTTCCTGCGGGATTTTGCGCCAGCATATTCGCGGATAGTCTTGGGCGCGCCCGCTACGTGACAGTCGCGCCAAACGGAGACGTGTACGTGGCGATCGAGGGGACGCGGCCGACACGGCCCGGACAGCAGCCGCCGGTATCAGCGACCGCGTTCGTCGCGCTTCGCGACACTGATGGCGATGGACGCGCCGATGTCATCGAGCGTGGCGGCGCCCGCGGCAACACGGGAATCGCATTCCGAGGCGAGTATCTGTACGTCGATGAGGGGGAAGAGATTGTTCGATATCGCAAGACCGACGGTCAGCTCATGCCCGCATCGAGCCGCCAGGTAATTGTCCAGGGCCTTCCGCTCAATCCCGGCCACCGTGCGCGCAATTTTGCGTTTGGGAACGACGGCGCCCTTTACCTCAACGTTGGCTCAGCGAGCAACTCATGCCAGGTAACCGACCGGACGCTTGAGTCTCCGGGCAGGGATCCATGCACCGAACTCGAGACGAGAGCGGGAATCTGGAAGTTTGACGGGGACCGCTCGGGACAGATGTTCTCGTCCGCGGCGCGCTTCGCGACCGGAGTGCGTAACGGTACCGGGATGGCTGTGGGATCCGACGGACGACTTTACGCGATGACACATGGCAGGGATCAGCTCCACGAGAACTGGCCGAAGGTTTTCCCCGACAACAAGTACGGCCAGGAAAACCCCGCCGAGACGATGTTACAGGTGAATCTGGGAGACCATTTCGGCTGGCCCTACTGCTATTACGCGACAGACCGGATGAAACTTGTGGACTCGCCGGAGTACGGCGGCGATGGCAACAAGGCCGCTCGTTGCGGCTCGATGAAGTCGCCCGCGGCGACCTATCCCGCTCACTGGGCGCCACTCGACATGCTGTTCTACAAAGGTGGCTCGTTGCCGGCAAAGTATCGCGGTGGCGCGTTCATCACTTTCCACGGGTCGTGGAATCGCGCGCCAGGACTTCAGGCGGGCGGCAAGATCGTTTTTCAGCCGATGGTCAACGGCCGTGCATCTGGTACGTACGAGATCTTTGCGGACGGATTTGCAGGTTTGCCTCCGGAAGAGATTCAGCCAAACAAGGCAAAGCACCGCCCGGTTGGACTCGCGGTGGGCCCGGATGGTGCTCTCTACGTGACGGACGACGCCGGTGGTCGGATTTATCGTATCACCTACCATGGTCAGCAATAGAGAGCGACCAACGGGAAGTTCCCCTCCCCGCGTCACTCCCGTTTTTCCTCGAGGCTACCTCCGATCGACGATCACCAACGTACATCGTGATGCGCAGACGAGCTTTCCCTCCTCATCATTGATCCTCACGTCCCATACGTGAGTGGACCTCCCCTTGTGCAGTGGCGTCGCGCTCGCGGTGACAAGCCCATCGCGCTTGCTCCGGAGGTGATTGGAGTTCAGCTCCACGCCAACCGCAGCTTGAGTTTCAGCATCGATGTTCATCCAGGCACCGAGTGACGCGACCGTCTCGGCAAGTGCTGCGGATGCGCCGCCGTGAAGGAGACCGAAGGGCTGTCGCGTGCGTTCGTCCACAGGCATCGTCGCTACGACAAGGTCGGGCGTGAGGGTCGTCAGCTTGATGCCGATTGCCTTCGCCATTCCGGCATTCACGCGATCCTGCATCGCCGGGGAATCAAGATTTATCTCAGGTTTCATTTTTGTCCTGCGGCTGAGTGAGTGAGGATTCGAGCTGAGCTCCAGCGGAGAGCGTCACCATGCGTCGCACGATGTCGGCGACTTCGTCTTCTGAAAGTCCGGCGCGCACGGCCCATCCTCTCGCCTGGGCGATCACGTGCTCTTCGCGCTCCGGATCGACGATCGGCATCCCTGCAGTGTTCTTGATGCGAGCGGCGCGCAATCCTAGTTCGATGCGCCGCGCGAACAGCCTGATCAATTCCTCATCCAGACGGTCGAGATCCGCTCGGCAGCTTTCGAGGGCGACAGGGATTTGACGAGTTGGAGGACCCATTCGGATAAGATAGGCGCTGGCGGCAGGTGAGGAGCGGCCGGTCGGAATCCAACGTTTACTGAGAAGGACACAGGTAAGGGGGTCCTGAGGGCATAGTTAACGGTTCCGAGGGCGGACGGGTGAAAAGTCGCCGCAAGACTGCGCGCGCAAATTGTCCTCGAACCTCTTAACTATGCGCTCCGGCCTCTCTCACCTGTGTCTCTCTATGTTGACGTGTCAGCCGCATTTCAACTCCAGCGCAGCTCCCACTCACAGAACGCATCCCCCTCCGCAACGCAGCGCACATGCGAAGTTCGCGGCTCTTGCCCACCTGCTTCCGTGAGAGCACGGCGAAGCCCGCCGGTTTGACGACGACAGAACAAGGGATCGGCCTGATCGAATCCGACGAGGCGCAGAACCGCATGCTCATCCCTCTCCTCGACGACTTCCATGTTGCCCGGATGATAGTACAGGCGGAAAAGCGAAACCCGCTGAGTGAGAAACTCGGTCGGCGATGATTTTCTCAGAATTCCGCTATACATGCGAACGCCGGGAAACTCGATCGAGTAACCACCCGCGCGCTCCACCCACTCGGGCTCGTCATCACGAAGCTCCTTGTCGGCGGCCCTCCAGAGTGCGAGTGCCAGATCAAGAGGGACTTCGTCAGTCGCCTTACAACTCGTGATCGTCGCGAGGTCAGCCGCTCCCAATTTCTCGAGAACACGAGCCAGAACTTCGTCGCCCTTCTCGGTCCGAATGAAATCCATCGTCGCGATGATCGCCGAACCCTTCGCCTGTGCCACCTAGACGCCGGCCTCTTCGGTTTCCGCTGCAGGCGCCTGCGCGGCGAGAGCGCGACGATCAGGCTTTCCCGAGCCAAGTCGGGGAAACTCATTCAGAAAGACAACCCGCCGCGGCACCTTGTATCGTGCGAGATTCTGCCGCGCGAATGCCACGATATCACCACCCGATGGCACATCGGATCTGGCCTGTTCTTTCAGAAGAACAAAAGCGCAACCGACCTCTCCCCACAGTGAATGCGGAACGCCAACTACGACCACCTCCGAGATGTCGGGGTGCGCAGCAAGCGCCGACTCGACTTCCCCAGGAAATACATTCTCTCCACCCGAGATGTACATTTCCTTTCGCCTGCCGCATATGGAGTAAAGCCCGTCCTCATCGCGCATCGCAAGGTCACCGGTGCGAAGCCAGCCGCCGGGCGCGATCACGTCTGCCGTTCGCTCGGGATCGTGGAGATACCCGCCGAACATCTGCGGCCCGCGCAGGAGAAGCTCGCCGGGCTCTCCGTCGCCGACGTCGCTCAGATCCTCGGCAACCAATCTCATCTCGAGAAATGGAACGGGTCGTCCAACCTTGCCAGGATTGCCCAGCGATTCCTCGCTCGAGATCGCGAAGCAGTTGGGACCGCATTCGGTGAGCCCATATCCCTCGCGCAACGTGTAACCCGCAGATCGCACCTTGGCGGCAAGCGATGCCGAGCATGGAGC
>JBKJRW010000195.1:0-2897 GCA_046593165.1 Gemmatimonadaceae bacterium | reverse complement strand
GGAGTTCGCTCGGCAGAGCCTCGACATTCCTTCGGTATTCATCGAGCAGAAAGTGCAGGATGGAACCGCCGGTGCAATTGCGCTCGCGCGCGATCATGTGGACCAGCCGGTGCTGATAATTTTTGTCGATACCATCTTCGACGCCGATTTGTCCGTGATCAACCGGTCGGATGCTGACGGGATCATCTGGACCAAGGAAGTGGAGGACTATCAACGCTTTGGCGTGGTTGTCACCGACAGTGATGGCAACATGACGCAGATAGTCGAGAAGCCGAAGACTCCGATCTCGAAGCGGGCAAACATCGGCCTATACTATATAAAGAACTGGAAGCTGCTGTTCGAGGGCATCGACCACGTCCTCGCCTCGCCGACCAACCAGGGCGAGTACTACCTGACCGATGCGTTCCAGTACATGATCGACAAGGGCGCAAAGATTCAGGTGATCGACGTCGCCGGCTGGTACGATGCCGGCAAGATCGACACGATGCTCGAGACGAACCAGACGATGCTGACAAAGGGTCGTGCCCGCCGCCCGGAAGTTGCGGACGGTTCCACGATTATCGATCCTGTGTACATCGAGGATGACGTGACGCTCACCGGCTCGACGGTCGGCCCGAATGTATCCATCGGCAAGGGAAGCGTGATCGAGAACTCCGAGCTGAGCCACACGATCGTCGGCACCGGTGCGAAGATCTCGCGGTCGCGCATCAAGCATTCTCTTGTAGGTGATGACACCGTTCTCGACGGGGATGTGGGTGAGGTCACGGTAGGCGACAACTCCGAGGTGAGGGTATCGCCGCAAAGCTGAGCAAGAACGTCATCGCGCTCGGTGGGGTCAGTTTCCTCACCGACGTGGCGACGGAGATGATCTATCCGCTGCTGCCCCTGTTCCTTAGCAGCGTGCTCGGCGCCAATGCCAGCTTCATCGGTGCGATTGAAGGAGCCGCGGAATCCACCGCGGCGCTGCTAAAGCTTGCCAGCGGCTGGTGGTCGGACAAGGTAAAAAAGCGAAAACCTCTTGTCGTTGCGGGGTATTTCATCGCGACCGTCGCGCGCCCGTTTACAGCCATGGCCGAGACGGCGACGCAGGTGCTGTTGATTCGCCTGACGGACAGGGTGGGGAAGGGAATCAGGTCGTCGCCGCGAGATGCGTTGCTCGCCGATTCTGTTGCGCCTGAAGCGCGCGGTCGCGCGTTCGGATTTCACGCATCGATGGACAATGCAGGCGCGGTGCTTGGTCCGCTCATCGCGTTTGTGCTCATCAGGTATTTCGACCTTTCGCTCCGCAGCGTGTTCTGGCTGGCCGCGATTCCGGGAGCGTTGGCATTCATTGTTCTGGTTGTTGCGGTCAAGGAGATTCGCGCGGCCGAGCCGATGCAGAATTCTGCGGGCAAGGCCGATTTTTCGTCGCCGGACAAACTCGGCAGGCGATTCTGGGCCTACCTCGGCGTGGTGTTGCTTTTCACGCTTGGAAATTCTACCGACGCGTTTCTCCTGCTGCGGGCCAACCAGCTCGGTGTAGCCGTAGCGCTCGCGCCCATTCTCTGGGTGACGCTCAATCTCGTGAAAACCTCACTCGGAACGTGGGCTGGAGCGTTGTCAGATAGAGTGGGCCGCAAGCCGTTGATTGTTGCGGGGTGGTTGTTGTATGCGCTCGTGTATTTCGGTTTCTCGCGAGCTACGGAGGCGTGGCATGCGTGGGCGTTGTTCGCGGGGTATGGTGTGTTTTACGCGTTGACTGAGGGGACTGAGAAAGCGCTCGTCGCCGATCTCGTGCCGTTGGCGAGGCGTGGATCGGCGTTCGGGTGGTTCAACCTTGCAGTGGGTTTGGGCGCGCTCCCCGCATCGCTGATGTTTGGTGCGATCTGGGATCGGGCGGGGTCGCCGGTGGCGTTTGCCTTTGGCGCGTCGCTGGCGCTGGTTGCGGCGATGGGTATGGCTATCGTGGCGCCCGCGGCTCGCCAACGGCTCATAGGGGAATAGCCTTATTGCATGCTGATCAAATCGCTTCGGTGGGCTTATCGCTCATGAAGAATATCACCATGTCGGCTCTGGAGAGGCATCGGCCCTCTCAATACAGAATCAGTGTCTTAACCCGCAGCCGTAGGAGAGCGCCCACCATGACGATTGTCACCAATTTTGATTCGCGTTGGCTCCGCTGCATCTTCCTGGGCGCCGCGATAGTGGGCACCTCCCTCGAAGCGCAGCCATCTCGACGAGCGCCCAAAGAGATTGCGCAGATCGTTGACGCCGCGCTGCAAGCGGTGATCCCACCTGAGAAGGTTCTGACTCAGTTCACGGTGGCGGAGCGCGGGGTGCGCTTTGACTTCGGGCGAACGATGGCTGCATTCGGTTACGAGGTCGACGACGCGACTGCGCGCTCGAGTCTTGACCTGCGGAGCGCTGTCGCTCCAGGCACACGCGTGCTGGTCAGTGACTGCAGTCAGATGGGAATGAAGCCATGTAAGCTTCTCGGAAAGGGAACCTACGTATACCTGGAGCCCGCCTCGGCCACCGATTCAGAAGCTGTCGTCTGGCTTCACGTGAGTTGGGTAACCACGTTTCCGACGCGGGCATTCATGTCTGGCTTCTCGACGGAGGTTTGCCTTTCTCGCTCGGGTTCCGGACCTTGGAGATTTGTCCGTATTGGTAAGACAGTGATTTCCTAGTTTGCGCGAACTGCGCGAGCATGCTCGACCACAGCGTACTCCGAATCGAAACCCCCGCATTCCGACAGGCACTCGATTTCGCAAGATCGGTTATGCCGATTGTCGCGCCTTCGAGGTCCATCCGCCGTTGATGTCGTGTCGATTCGCCCGACTGTTGCGCATAAGCATACATCATGGTAATATGTATGTCATGACCCGGACGAGCCTGTTCCTCGACACACGCACCAT
>JBKJRW010000230.1:0-18428 GCA_046593165.1 Gemmatimonadaceae bacterium | reverse complement strand
GTTCGTGGTGTTCCGCCCATACTGGAACGTGACACCCGATATCCAGAAGACCGAGTTCGCCAACAAGGACGCGGCGGCGCTCGAAGCGGGCAACTACGAGTATTTCAAGGACGGGAGCGTCACGCGCATTCGTCAGCGGCCAGGTGACAAGAACGCACTGGGCCTGGTGAAGTTCCTGTTCCCCAACGACTTCAACATCTACCTGCACGACACCCCTGATCAGGAGCTGTTCGACAAGGACGTGCGCGCGTTCAGCCACGGATGCATCCGCGTCGAGAAGCCTTCAGAGCTGGCGCAGTGGGTGCTTGGCTGGGACGCAGCCAAGGTCGATGCGCGGATGAAGGGAACGTCCGACAACCAGCAGACCCGGCTACCGAAGAAGCTGCCGGTCTACATCACCTATGGGACCGCTTACATCCGCGACGGACGGCTGTACTTTGGCAACGACCTCTATGATCGCGACGACAAGCTGGTGCAGCAGGTCGTGAAGGGAGCGCTGCCAAGTGCCGAGACTGTCCAGGCGGTACAGGCGCTTCGCCGGATTGCGGCAAGGAGCTGAACTGCGAGCAAAGTCCAACTGAGACAAAACGGAGCTTCGAGAAGATAGCTGACTCGAAAGGTCCGTTTCTCTCAGTAAGTTCGCTGTTTCTAGTTTACCTTCAGTGCCTTCTCGATCGTGAACTGCACATTCCTCGTGTGCGCCGAGGTCTCCGCATTCACGCCGCTCTTCCCCGCCAGTTTCGCCTGAATCGACCGCAGGCTCGCGAGCGCCGCCGACTGCGACGGATAGTCGAACGCATTCTTGGTCGGAACCGACACCATCGCCACCAGCCGGTTGACGTACTCCATCTGCAGATTCTGCCGGAACGTACTGACGTTACTCCGCGCATCGGCATCGAAAACAGCGGACGTAAGGTCCGACATCACCTCGGCGAGCGGATACTCGTTGCCGTAGAGACGTGAATCCGTGATGCGGGTCTGTACGCGCGGCGCGAGCAGATGGCCCAGCGTGTTGCGTTGTATCTGCAATACTCGTTCGTGAATCTTGGGATCTTCCGGCGTGCCGAAAAAGCCGAATCCACGACGCTGCATCTGGAGATAACTGTACATGCCCGCTGGCGCGCTAAATGCGCCGGGAGCAAAAACATTCTTCGAGAGCGATGCCATCGCGCGCTTCTGGTCGGCACGGCTGACCGGAGTAAATGGTTTCTTCGCTCCCGGCTGGCCCGCATACGCGCGGTCAACGTACACACCACCGACATAGCGCGAGATCACTGTCGATGCCGTGTTGAGCTGGCCGGAAAGCGCAAGATACGCACTGCGCATCTCGTGGTACGACTGGCCGGTGGTGTTGTACCGCGATGGAAGCGTGGCCACCAGATCGCCGATGACTTCGAATCGAGTCGACATGTAGCCAATCGCATCACTCGTCATGTCGTTTACGTTCACGCGCGGGTCGATGCCGCTCGCCGCGTTGGTGATATCGGCATCGTTGCCGAAAGTAAGGTCGGGCTCGGTCGAGCGGGCGAGCAGCGCATTCATCCTGGCCTTCTCGGCGCCGGCATCCGGAAGTGACGGCGTGTAGCCGAACTGAATCGCCCAGATGTCGTACGGTCCCGGCCGGCCGGAGAAGTAGTCTCCCTGTGTCTGACCCTTGCCGGCAAGGTTGACGATCTCGTAATCCATCACCGAACCCATCACGCCTCTGGTGCCGGTGATCGAGCGGTCGTTGATCTCCTTTGGCGACAGCATCTGACTCGCCTTCATGTTGTGATTGAGCCCGAGCGTGTGCCCCATCTCGTGGAGAATCAAACCGGTGATCGCCTGATTGACGAACTCGCGCATCTCGATCTGAGTCGCACCCTTCGCGACAAGTGCCTGCATGCCGGCCATCACGTTGAGTTGAAGCTGGCTGGCGTACGAGCAGCGCTTGCCGTCCACGTTGGCATCATCATCCGACTCGAGATTCATCGCCGCTATTCCGAACGCCTTCTCCTGCCGCACGCGGTTCGTGACGAAGATGTACTCGAGCATGATATCAGCGCCGATGATCTGGCCGGTTCGCGGATTGACGAACGACGGGCCGTAGCCACCGAAGGGAGGATTGGGCGACGACGTCCAGCGAAGCACGTTGTAGCGAATGTCACCGGCGTCCCAATCCGCGTCGTCGGGCTGAATTTTCATTACAACGGCATTCCTGAAGCCTGCCGCCTCGAACGGGCCGTTCCACAGCTCGCCCGCTTTCTTGATCACGTCCCGGAATTCGACAGGCGTCGTGTTTTCGATCCACCAGACGATCGGCTCAACCGGCTCGGAGATCGCCGCGCCTGGATCCCTTTTCACGAGGTTCCACCGATCGACGAGGTCGCGATACGGCGCGGCGCTCGTGGACAGCATGTCCGTCTGCTCCTGCGTGAAGAAGCCCACGCGTGGATCGTCGAAGCGCGGCTGATAAGCGTTCTGTGGCATTTCGATCAACGAGTGCTGCACTACGATGCTCACGTTGCGTGCATCAGTTATGTCAGCGCCACCGCGGTTGAGCGGCGTCGGGTTCTCGAAGACGTAGTCAACGGTAACGTCGGTATTGGCAGGATAGTTCTTCACCCGCGTCACGCGCGTCTTGCCCTTGCTCAGCGCGCCGAGGGTGAACTGTTCGCCGGGACGTGCGTTGGGGTTTGGCGTCGGACGGACCTGCGTGAAGGCCTCGGTCATGAAAAGATCGTCGGCCTTGATGAGATAGCTCGTGCTGTCCTCTGCAACGATATCCTGCACTGCAACGGTTGCGGGGCTGATGTTGGCCGACGCGGCGCGGGAGAGCGCGCTGCCGGAGTCGAACCAGAAGCCAGGGTTCTGCGTGACAAACTCGAGACGATTGAAATGCCGGCGTACCGTGAAGACGTTGTTGTTTCCGAACGCTCCGCGAAAAGCGCCAGCAGCGACCGGCGCGTCTACAACATGGGTGAAGTAGATGAACTCCTTTCCGATCTTGTTCCTGGAGACCAGCATCATCAGCGATCCGTTCGCTGTGTCCTGATAGATCGTGAAAAGACCGTCGGTCTTCTTCATCGGCTTGATGAGGGTGGCAATCGACTTCTTGTCACCGGTCGCCGTCGCACCAGGCGCGGCAGGCGCCCCTGCGGGCTTCGCCGCCTGTCCAGTCTGAGCTGAGGACGCAACGCCCGCAGGAGCCGGCGCCTGAGTCTGCTTCGTGGAAGCCGGTGCGCAACCCGCACCGAGCAGGGCGGTCACCACCGCTAACGTCGGGCTGTATCTCATTTGTATGGCAGGGTTGAGGGAAGTGAGCGTCGAGGCAAACTGCCCCAGGACAGGGCAGACAATATTCAACTCAGTCTGCCTGCAGCGCCATAGACCTACAACATAGACCTTACAATCACCTGACATCGCGCGCGCAGAGTCCGGCTCACACTTCATCCCGGGACCGATACGTCATAAAATGCCGGCTCTACGTCAAGCGACGTATGATGGCGGTTAACCTGCTGTCCTATCATCACGCTCCCGCAACAAGCACCCACACAAGGAGCACGTGATGCAAAGGATCCCCGCCACTACCGCCGTCTCTGTTTTTCTGCTGCTGGCGGCATGCGCAGACAGCCCAAACGCGCCGTCCGCGACCCAGGACACCCTGCCCTCTTTCGGCCTTTCACCGAAAGCGGCCTCATACATGAGCAACTACGTCGCAATAGGAACCAGTCTCAGCATGGGCTGGGCAAGCGATGGTGTTGTCGGAGCGTCACAGCAGCAGTCCTGGCCAGCCCAGCTCGCTGAAATGGCCGGCGTAAGCTTCGCACTGCCGCTCATCGCGGCTCCGGGTTGCGTTCCACCGCTTGCAGCACCCCTCGCGACATTCAGGCGAACAGACGGATCCTCTGCGGGAGCGTCCACGACATGCGCCCCCAACGCAGCAGGCGTAACCCTGCCGACAAACAATCTTGCCGTTGAAAACGCAACGGCGCGCGAGGCCCTCAACGCCACGCCGGCCACGGCATCCGCCGGGCGCGGGCCGGTCACGAGCCGCATCCTCGCAACCGGGATGACTCAGTTGACCACCATGGAAGCTCTCAACCCGACGTTCGTATCGGTGGAATTCGGCGGAAATGAGGTTCTGCCCGCACAGGTAGGCCTTCTTTACCCCGGTGTCACGTTCACCCCGTTCACAACATTCTCCACTAACTACACTCAGATCATCGACCGGGTTAGAGGAACCGGGGCGAAAGCAGTGCTTGTCACCCTTCCGCGCGATCTGCGTGAATTCCCCACAATTCGAACGGGCCCCGAGATCGCATCCCAACGCGCCGCGTTTACGGCATACAACGTAACAGTCAATGCCAACTGCGACGCGAGCCCCAACTTCGTTTTCGTGCGCGGCAAGGTTCTCACCGCAGTGGTGACCGGTATCACACGGGCCGGTAACGGCCTGGGACCCACCGACCTCAGCTGTGCCGACGTGCCAAACACGCCCGACTTTATTCTCACACCGGGCGACATCGCTTTTCTCAATGGCCTCGTTGCACAGATGAGCGCCTTGATCGAACGCAAGGCGGCCGACAACGGCTACGCCGTCTTCTCGCTCGACAAGCTCTACGGCAAGTCAAAGGACGACGTTCCATTCGTTCTATCGTCCTTCCTGACATCGACGCAGCCCTATGGCCCCACCATCAGCCTGGACGGGGTGCACCCGAGCACCGAAGGTCAACGGATACTCGCCAGGGAAGCACGGGTAGCGATTCAGAAAACCTACGGGACCGGCAAGCCCTGACGCCACAATATCCATGGTTGCCAGTCGTAACTGGCAACCATGGATTCCTACTCAGCCGCATCGACAAGTTCCCCCTCGTCAGGATCAGCTGACGACCGTGCCTGCCGCCGCGACGTAGTCAGCATCCGCATCGCCGCCTCCACCGACTCCTGCGTGCCCGCGAGAGCAAGCACATCGCCGATGCGAAGAACTTCGCGGCCCGACGGAACAAGCACCTTGTTCCCGGAATTCTCTCGGCGGGTAATCGCCAGAATCGTAGCTCCGGTTTTGCCCCGCACGTTGAGCTCGGCCAGCGTGCGATCCACTGCCGGGCTCGCAGCGGTAATTCTCACCGGCACCGGCTCGCCAAGACCGGGAAGCATGATTGCGAGATGCTCCATCGTCCGGAAAAGACTCGTCTCGTCATCCTCCTGAGCCAACTGGGGAGTGAGCGCGGCGACGATCACCTCGGCGCCAGCCTTCGCATGCTCCTGCAGATTCAACGCGCTCCTCCAGAAGGCAATGCCCAGAATAATCGTCATTACTGCAAGCAAGGTGAAACCGGGAAAGCGGGGGACGAAAGGCTGCGTTATTGCCACAATCGGCGCGCCAACCATCAGCAGTATCCCCAGTTGAAGCATCGTCACGAGCGCCCGCCTCGGCGCTGCGGCAAAATCCGCCTTCCGCCTCCCAGCCGTCGGCAGCGCCCTCATCGCCAGAACGAAACCAAGCATCCGCGCGCTCCTGATCGTTCCAAAGAGCAGCGGAATTGCGACGATCGCGGCAGCGGCCAAAACGACTGTCAACGATTCTCCAGGCGACGCCCCCGTCCACCCGCTGAACATTGTCGTGAACCTGCCGCGCTCGGCCCCTGCGCCGATGATCACTCCCGCCAACAGGGCCGAATCGATCAGAATCAGGCGGACGAGCCGACGAGTGCGCGATCGTCCGGCGGTTTCCGGTGCGCTTCGAATTCGCCCCACCCATGAGGCATAGAGCGCCACGGATGTCTGTATCGGCCGGGGAAGCTTGCGATCCACCCAAAGAGCAGTGGGTTCGGCGAAGCGGATGAGCCACGGCGTAGTGAGCGTGGTAATGGCCGAGACCGCTACTGCGACTGGATATAAAAAGGTGCGCGTCGCTCCGGCGGCAAGTCCCACGGCGGCGATGATGAATGAAAACTCGCCAATCTGCGCCAGGCTCATGCCCGCCTGAATCGATGAACGCAGGCCATTACCCGTGATGAATGAACCCGCAGTAACGGCCATCACTTTTCCGGTGATCACGACCGCTGAAAGAACCAGAACCGCACCCCAGTGATCCATGATCAGGCGTGGATCGATCAGCGAGCCCACCGAAACGAAAAAGATCGCGACGAACATGTCGCGAACCGGATGCACAAGCCGTTCGATCCTGAGCGACTCACCCGATTCTGCGACTAATGAGCCGACGATGAAGGCGCCGAGCGCAACGGAATAACCGAACCGGTAGGCGAGATACGCTGCGGCAAAACAAAGTCCGATCGCGCCGACGAGAGTCGTTTCGTCCCGTTCGAGCCGCACGATCCCACGCACAAAACGTGGCACGATCAGAATCCCCACGCCAATCAGCACCGCCAGAAAGGTGACGAGCCGGATCACCGTGATCCCAAGACTCCATGGCGAAAGCCCCGCACCAGTTGCGGTGGCCGTCAGAAGAGCAATCAGGACGATTGCGATTAGATCCTCGACAATGAGAATCCCGAACACGATCTCCCTGAGTTTTCCCCGGACATCGTTCTCATCGAACGCACGGGCGATGATCGTCGTCGATGAAATCGACACGATCGCGCCAGTGAACACGCTTTCCAGGGCGGTGAAGCCGAGCAGCAATCCGGCTACGTAGCCCAGTCCGAACATGATGCTGGTTTCGAGCAATGCAGCGAGGCCTGACGTAGCTGCAATCTGTCCCACTTTCTTCAGCCGGAACTCGAGGCCGAGCGTGAACATGAGCAGGATGACGCCGAGCTCGGAAAGCGCCTGAAGCACCTCCTCGTCTGCCGCGAGTGGAATCGGGAGGTAGGGTCCGACAATCATTCCCGCGAGCAGATACCCGAAAACGACTGGTTGCCGAAGCCGCTGAAACACGAATGAAGTGACCGCTGCCGTGCATAGGACGAGCGCCAGGTTTTCGAGGAATGTGTGCGCGTTCTCCATAAACCCATGATACCCATGGAGAGGAGGTCAGGCCAGCAGCGCCTCCTGCCGGGCAACCCCGCGACTCGGATCGCTTTAGGCTGCAGTATCTTTGGCCAACGATGTCGGCAATCCTGATCCTCGGCGGCACACGAAACCTCGGGCACGTGACGGCGCTGGCCCTTCTCCAGGCCGGCCACGAAGTCACGATTCTCAACCGTGGTCAAACCCGTGATGAGTTACCCCGCGACGTCGAGCGCCTGCGTGCCGACCGGTCGGACACCAGCCAACTTCGCGCTGCCATCGGCCAGCGTTCCTTCGATCTCATTTTCGACGCTACCACTTACACCGGCGCGGACGCTCGCCAGGCGATCGATGTATTCAGCGGGCGCGCGGGCCGGTACGTCTTCGTGAGCAGCGGTCAGGTGTACCTCGTGCGCGAAAACCTCGCGAGGCCCTTCCGCGAATCGGATTATCCCGGCCCGGTAATGGCAGCACCACCGCGCGATTCGGCGGACTATTCCAGCTGGCTCTACGGAGCAGATAAGCGCGAGGCTGAAGATGCTTTCGTGGCTGCGCGATCGGAGTCCGGATTTCCTGTCACCACCCTGCGCCTGCCGATGGTCGCATCGGAACGGGATCACTACGGAAGGATCCAGGGTTACGCGGCTCGCATTCTCGATGGCGGTCCACTCCTCCTCCCCGAAGGCGAAGGGCTCCCACTCCGTCACGTGTACGTCGCCGACGTCGCGCGGCTTGTCGTCGGACTTGCCGCCAGCGATGCTGGGTCGGGCAGGGATTACAACATCTCCTATGGCAGTTCGATGAAGCTGTCGCGATTCATCGCATTGCTCGCCGCAGCCGCGGGCCGCTCGCCCAACATTCTGACTGTGGATCGACGAAAACTCGTCGAGCGTGGCCTTCTTCCTCACTGTTCTCCATTCAGTGGCCGATGGATGTCTGAACTCGACAACACGCTGAGCCTCGCCCATCTAGGTGCCGTGGGGATCAGTTATACGGCGCCCGAAGATTACCTGCCCAAGCTGCTGGAAGATTTCACAACTCGTTGGGCTGCGAATTCCATGGTCCCCGAAGGTTTCGCCCAGCGGAGAGAGGAAATCTCGTTTTAGGTCAGTCTATCTGCGCGAGTAACTCCCCCAGCTCGACCGCAGATTGCGGGCGTTCATCCGCTTCCTTCGATATGAGGCGCATCACCAGCGCCGACAGCGAAGCCGGAACTTCGGGCACCCGCTCCGCGGGCGAAGGAGGAATATTGTTCAAGACCCTGGCGATCAATGCAATCGGTGACACTGCCTCGAAGGGAAGCACTCCCGTGAGCGACTCGTACAACACAATCCCCGCCGCATACAGATCGCTTCTTGCGTCGACTGTCTCAGCGAGAAGCTGTTCAGGAGCCATGTAGGCCGGAGTACCAACTACCATGCCTGACTGCGTGAGCGTACTGGTTCGCTCCGCGAGACGGGCGATTCCAAAATCCATCACCTTGAGAACACCGGCCGCGTCGAGCAGGAGGTTCTGAGGCTTTACGTCGCGGTGGATGATCCCCTCTTCGTGTGCAATTGTAAGAGCCGATGCAAGTTGCCTCGCAATGCCGATAGTGGACGACGCCGACAGCCGTTTCCGCATGTCGATCAATTCTCGAAGTGTAATCCCTTCGACGTACTCCATCGTCACATAGTACGCGCCGCCCGATTCACCGAAATCGTGCGTTCGCACGACGTTCCTGTGAGATATGCGGCGCGCGAGACGTATCTCCGTCTTGAATCTCTCCGCGAGCGTCGGATCGCCACTCATCGCCTCGGGGCGCAACAGCTTGATAGCGATGTCCTCACCGAGTTCGCTATCTGTCGCCTTATAAACCGTGCCCATGCCGCCTCGACCGACAACGCGCGTGATCTGATAGCGACCGGAAAATAATTCCCCCGGAATGAGCGTCCCCGCATCGAGTTCGGCTGATTCACTTTCGGCTGCGCCCTCCTTCGCCTCCTCGATCTCGCGACGGAGATTGGTCACCTGGCCATGCAGCCTCTCTTCGCGGGCGCGCACACCCGCGGCCATCGAATCGAATACGCGCGCAAGGCGGCCGATCGCGTCATCCCGCCTTGCTACCTCCGAGAGCGAGCCGGGAGCATAGCTGCCCTTCTCGACGGCATTGGCCGCCTCTACCACTCGATCTACCTGATTGAGATAGTCCACCTCCATGTTCCTGAGCCGCTTCTTCTCCACCGACGCGCTGGTCCTCGCACGCAGGATCACGGGATCGAACGGCTTCGGGAGAAAATCATCGGCTCCCGCTTCGATGCATGCAGCAATCGTCTCCAGTTCATCAGCCGCAGAGATCATGACGACGGGTAAATCCCTCGTTGCCGGATCTTTCTTCACGCGTGAGAGCACTTCAAACCCATCGATGCCGGGCATTCGCACATCGAGAAGCATTAGATCATAGGCAGCTCCGCCGACCATGCGCAGCGCCTCCGTTCCATCGGCGGCGCAATCTACGTCGTATCCCTGCTTCGTCAGGTGACGCAGGAGCACGCCGCGATTGTCTTCCACGTCGTCCACGACGAGAATCCGTCCCTTGGCTGCATCGCCCGGCTGCGCTGCGGCGAAAGGCGTCGTGGGCGTTCGGCGAGCAGGTATTGGTTTCGGCGCTGGCTCATCTGGTCGCTTGACTGCAACCAGGCGGTCAGTCGCATCCCGTATCTTCGTCAAGTCCGACGCAAACTCCGAGTCACTCTGCGCAGGCGCCATCAGCGAAGCTATCACGCTCATGATTCGCTGCCGGGGCTCGCGAAGCCGGGCATTCAGTGCATCGACGTCGGCCCGAGTGACGTTCGCTCCGCTCGACGGAAGTGCTGTGTTGATCATGACAAGCGCCTCGCGTACCACAGCAAGCGCGGCCTTGAGGGACTCTCGTCGTTCCTGATGCTCGTCGCCCCCTGCGTCCTCGAGCAGAAGCTCACAGTAGCCGACGATGTGATTCACCGGCGTGCGCAGATCGTGCCGAAGCCCGGAAACTTCCTCCGGCGATAGCGGCCGGGATGACTCAGCGGTCACGAAGGCTCGCCGATCAAAGCCGTCATCTTGGCAAGCAGTCGCTCGATCTCCACCGGCTTGGTATCGTAGTCGGTACACCCGGCATCCATCGCCTTCTCTCTGTCGCCGGCCATCGCGTGAGCCGTCAACGCGATTATCGGAATCGCGCCGAGCCCTTCTGTTGCGCGAATCTGACGGGTCGCCTCCCATCCGTCGATTACCGGCAGACTCATGTCCATGAGAATGATGTCGTGACCGCCGACCCGGGCCATCTCCACACCCTGAGCCCCATCCACTGCCATCTCAACATCGTATCCCTTCTTCCTCAGCCGTCGCGACAGCATGTCACGGTTTAGTTCGTTGTCTTCCACCAGCAGCACACGGAGCATCAGCGGGTCTCCACCGGAGCGTTTGTTTTCGATTTGAGGCTGGTACCCAGTCGCGATGCGACCTCCGACAGTAGCTCATCGCGAGAGTAACCTCCTTTCTGTAACACGGCCGCAACGTGGCCATTGAGTCGGATATGATCGTCCGCGGTCAGGTCCTTGGCTGTCACGATGACAACCGGAACATCGCTGCTCCGCGGCGCCGACCGCAGTGCCTCTATGAAATCGAACCCGTCCATCTCGGGCATCATCAAGTCGAGCAGAATGAGTGACGGCTTCGCTTCATCGAAGCGCTCGAGCCCCTCGCGGCCATTCCGCGCAAGCACCGCATTCCACCCCTCGCCCTCCAGCATCCGCTTCATCAGCTCCGCGGTCCTGGCGTCGTCTTCCACCACGAGTATCTGGCCGGCGCCGCCCGCGGCGTACCTGGCAAGAACGCGCCTGAGGTGCTCGCGATCGATTGGCTTCGTCAGGTATTCCGCCGCGCCAAGCGAATATCCGAGCTTCTTGTCGTCGACGATCGTGAGCATGATCACCGGGATCTCACTGAGCTCCGGGTCGGCCTTAAGCGCCGCAAGGACTGTCCATCCGTCCATTCCCGGCATCATGACGTCGAGCGTAATCGCGTCCGGCCGGGAAGCGCGCGCATGCGCCAGACCTGCTTCACCACTAGCCGCCTCGTCCACGGCGAATCCTTCCCGTACGAGAAACCGTCGCATCAGAGTCCTTACCGATGCTTCGTCGTCGATCACGAGAACTCTCCCTGCTGAAACCCCCGCGCCAGCCAGTCTCTCCTCGCCGTGGTCCTCGGCTGGATGCGACGCCGACTCTACATCCTCGGGCAGTCGAATTGTGAAAGTCGATCCGACTTCCGGTTCGCTCTCCACATTGACGCTGCCGCCCATCATTTCGCAGAAGCGCTTTGTGATAGCGAGGCCAAGTCCGGTGCCGCCATAACGTCTCGTGGTGGACGCCTCAGCCTGCGAGAACGCCTCGAACAACCGCGCGGTCTGTTCTGGAGTCATGCCGATTCCGGAATCGCGAATCGCAAAAATGATCTCATTTCCGGCTCCCTGTGGTGCCGGCTCGCGAGACACGAGGAGATGGATTTTCCCCTTCTCGGTGAACTTCGATGCGTTGGACAGAAGGTTGAGCAGCATCTGCCGAACTTTTGTGAGGTCGGCCCTCAACAGGCCCACACCAGGCGAACACTCCACTTCGAGAGTATTTGCGTTGGCCGCGACAAGTGGGCGCACAGTTGTTACCACATCTTCCACAACGGTGCGCACGTCGAACGTCTCCAGATACAGCTCCATCTTCCCGGCTTCGATCTTCGACAGATCGAGCACATCGTTGATAAGAGCGAGCAGGTGCCTGCCAGACGACCTGATCTTCTCCAGGTCGGCGACGTTCTCTTCCCTGCCGCTTTCCTCCGCATCCTCCTTGAGCATCTCACTGTAGCCAATGATCGCATTGAGAGGCGTGCGAAGTTCGTGACTCATGTTCGCCAGAAAACGGCTCTTCGCCTGGTTTGCGGATTCTGCCTCGCTCTTGGCCTTCAACAGATCGGTGACGTCATGATACAGGGCCATGATTCCGACATTCTGGCCTTCGACGGTCACCGGCACACCCGCCAGCTCAACATCGATCAAGGATCCGTCCTTCCGCTTTCGCTTTCCGATTCCTTTTGCAGTCTTGTGAGTTGCTTCGGTCGTATACGCGTTCGCCTCGGCCAGTGTCTGTTCGTTGTTTATCAATTCGTCGAGATCGCGGCCAATCGCCTCCTCCTGCGTGTATCCGAACAGAGTCTCGAACGCGGGATTCATGGATGTGATTCGCCCGTCGAGCTCAAGCGTGACGATTGCGACCGGGCTGTTGAGCACGACCGCCGCGAAATACTCCTTCTGCCTTTGCGCCGAGGTGTAGAGGCGCGCATTCTCGATCGCGATCGCCGCCTGCGGAGCGAAGAGCTGGAGCAGACGCAAGTCGTCAGCGCCGAAGTTGCGTGTCGGATCCGAGTGAACGCTGGCGATCGCACCGACAAGGCGGGTGCCTATCAGAAGGGGCGCGCACATGACCGCCTGTACCGTGTCGCGCACGTCAGAGTACTTGGTGGACCGGCCCGACCACTCGTCGTAGTTCGGGATAATCAGCGGTGTGTGTGACACCGCCACTTTCCCCATCGCACCTTCGCCAAGTTTGAGTTTCGTACCGCTCGAGTCGCGCGATATCCCCTCGCTGGCGACGATGACCAACTCTTCGGCCGCCTCGTCGTAAATCGCCAACTCGCCGCCAGTGACGCCCAACAGGGCGACCGCGCGACCCAGCACCGCGTGAAGAAGCTTGGACAGCTCGAGCTCGCCCGATAGATCGGCCATCGTGTCGAGGAGAGCCTTCTGTTCGTCCGCGCGACGCCTTTCGCTTACGAGGAGCCGCGCTCTGCCGATCGCGAGGCTCGCGAAATCAGCCACTGCATTCAGAACCTTGAAGTCTGCGGGCGAGAACGCATTCGGCTCGGCGCTCTCGACAACGAGCACTCCTATGGTCTTGTCGTCCACCTTCAACGGAACATCAACCTCGGAGCCGGTATTGAGACTTGGCAGATAGCTCTTTTCCTGCGCAACCGAAGCCGTATAGTGGAGCTTGCCGTCGGTGACGGCGCGATCGCTGAGCCCTTCGCCTTTAGGGACGCGCCAGTTCAGGGGTACGTCCGGCCATCCGACGCTCGCCTTGAGGACACGGTCGCCGTTTTCGTCGAGCGTGAAAAGCCCTATGAAATCGTAGCCAAGCGCTTCGTCTCGCAGGCCGTTGACGACGCGCTCGCAGACTTCGGACTCGTCGTATGCCGCAGCCACCTCAGCGGACAGGCGCAGCAGGGCCGACTGGCGTTGCGCAAGAGTTCCGCGCCGCCGCGTTCCGTCGGGACCCTTCTTCCTTTTTGTCAATTTTGTTGAACGTGTTGCCATGGGGCCATTGTGAGTTCGAGACGACCGAATGTCGCACCGTGACCGCGATCAGGCGAGTACCGAACATTCGAACCCATCTTCCCCAGGACAAAGTACATTTGTCGCCTTGCACGGAACCGAGGAGCTGCGAATGCGAGGACGCCCCGAGAATCACAGACCCAACAGGATCGTGTTCTTCCTGAAGACGCTGCCGTTTTTTCTGGGTCTGGCAGCTTGCGCATCAGGAGGGCCAGCGGTAGGGCCGCCCCCTTCGCCGACCACCCATTCATTCGAAGCGATATCGCTCCTCGGCGACACGCTCCGCACGTTGCCGCTGTCGGTTGCAACACGCACGCGATATGAACGTCAGCTCGCCGAGGCGCAGGCGGCGTACGATCGAGCGCCCCGGAACGCGGACTCGATCGTCTGGCTCGGGCGCCGTCTCGCATACCTTGGAAGAATTCGCGATGCGATTGATGTGTACTCGCGTGGAATCGCGATCCACCCCGGTCACCCCTGGCTCTACCGGCATCGCGGTCACCGTTATTTGACGGTGCGTGAGTTCGATCGCGCCATTGCCGATTTTGAGCGCGCTCGGGAACTGGTACGGGGCAAACCCGATGAGATCGAGCCCGATGGCCAGCCCAATGCGCGTAACACGCCAATAGGGACGCTTCACTCCAACATCGACTATCACCTTGCACTCGCTTACTACCTGAAGGGCGACTATGCGCGGGCACTTCCCATATACAGGCATGAGCTGGACAACGCGCGGAACGATGACCGGCGCGTATCGATTGCCCACTGGAACTACATGGCTCTTCGCAGGCTTGGCCGCGATAAGGAGGCGGAGGCCTTTCTGGCGACGCTCGGAGGGCCGATGAACGTGATCGAGAATGAGACATACGGGAAGTTGATTCGCATGTATCGCGGCGAGATTCCGGCCGATTCCGTCCTTGCGGCCGATGCGTCGGGCGAGATGTCAGTTACTGATGCGAGCGCGGCCTACGGAATCGCCAACTGGCACATGTACAATGGGCGCCGTGCGGAGGCCGAGGGGATTTTTCGGCGGATTTTGTCGGGTGGCCAGTGGGGTGCGTTTGGCTATATCGCGGCGGAGGCAGACCTTGCGCGGATCAAGGGGTCGATCAAGGGGTCAGAGTTGTTGAAACGTACTGCTGCGGCGCGGGTCGAGCAGCTCTTCGAGTGACGTGAGGCAACAAAGAACGAGAAAAAAGGGCCGCCGATTTCAGCGGCCCTTTTTTGTTCGTGCAGAGGCTCAGTAAGTGATGGTTCCCGTCATCCGATATTCGCCCGTAGCAGGAATGGTGGAAGCGTTCGAGTTGCCTTCCATATCGAGCGATCCGCTGACGCCCTGAAATCTTCCCGTGCCGCTGACAAACGTTATGACCCCACTGAATACTGCGTCGGTGCCATTGGTAACACCGGTTCCGTTGAACTGGCTCATCAGCTGATCCCCGTTTGCGGCAGTCCACGTACCAGTATTCGTGACCGTCCCGGTCACCAGATTGATGACTTCGACGCCCACGAACGTAGTGCGGCCCAAATGCTTCAACTGACACACGCCGGCGATCTGGAGATTGACGATCGGCTCATACAGGGGGGGCCCATACGGAAATGGGGCAACCACCACGCCCGTCACAGCACATGTTCCGCCGGCGGGGCGCGCTACGGCAGAGGCAGTGAGATGGTTGGCCGACACGCTCGACAAAGCAGAGGGTTCCGTCGAGCTGTCAGCCGCGCATGACGCGGTCGAGACGACGAGCGACAACAGCAACAGCGGCCTGATGTACAGCATCCTACCTCCAGTTGTGTGGGCCCGGTAGCCATCCCCAAGGTGATTCACCCAAGGTGATTCGAGTTGCCGAGCGTAGTTGCAAGCCGTACTATCGTTATCGGCCCTCATGTCCTCCTCCCGCGCGACTCACGTGCGAAAATCCTTCAGACTTCTCGCCTTCGGGGGCCTGTCACTCCTCGCGCCCGATGGCTCCGCGGTGCGGCAACAGCGCCGCCGGCTCGGATTACTCGCTCTCCTCGCCGCCGGGGGCAAACGAGGTGTATCGCGGGACAAGCTGATCTCGAGGTTGAGTCCCGAAAGCACGACTGAATCAGCCCGCCACTCCCTTCACCAGCTTCTCTACTATCTGAGGCAGCAGGCGGGCGATTCTGCCTTCGTCGGCACTGACCCACTGGGCCTCAACCCCGAAGTGTTCTCTTCCGATGTAGGGGAATTCGAACGTGCGGTAGAGATTGGGGCCCTTGCCGAGGCCGCCGAGTTGTACAAGGGCCCGTTTCTCGACGGATTTCATCTTCCCGACTCGGCAGAGTTCGACCAGTGGGCTACGGCGGAGCGCTCTCGCCTGTCGTCCATCTATTCAGAGCTGCTCGTTCGGCTTGCAGCCGACGCCACATCACGCAACGACCATGTCGGAGCGATCAGATGGGGGCGGCAGCTGGCGGACCACGATCCGCTTAGCGGCAGGGCAGCCATCGGACTAATGCGTTCGCTGGAAGCGGCCGGTGATGGGCCCGCGGCTTTGCTCCATGCCCGCGGCCACGAGGCGCTCGTTCGTGCCGAACTGGGAAGCGCGCCGGATCCGGAACTCGCGGAGTTTGTGGAGCGACTCCGTTCGTCAGCTCTTGCCCTCGTTGTAACATCGACCGGCGAGGCCCATCACGCGAACGGAGATGCCCAACACGCGAACGGCGATGCCTATCGCTCGAATGGGGAGTTCCATCACGCGAACGGCATAAAGGAGCTCGAGGTCTCTGGAAAGCCTGTCGCAATGCCAATCCATGATGCAATCACGGCCGGACCAAAGCGATCGAGTCGAAGACAGGCATACCTGATCGCGGCCTGCCTCCTCGCCGCTACCGCCGTTGGATTGCTTCTAGCGAATGAGCGCAACGTGTTCTCACGCTCGCCGGGCCCGCCCAATGAGTTGACTCGCCTGCCTCAGATACTTGTCGGGGACTTCAAAGCCCACCGCGACGACAGCGCCTCGGCACGCGCCTTTTCGGCAGTGCTTCGCGGCTCGCTTGTTGACTCGCGTGCGGTGAGTGTGGTCTCACGCAGCGAACTCGATCGGGCGCTGGAGCGGATGGAGCTGCCAGTCAATACACCCATCGATTTCCGTGTCGCTCAGGAACTTGCCGGGCGCAACGGGTACGAAGCGATTCTCGTCGGCGAGATGACACGGCTGGGCGCCGGTTACATCGTTTCGGCGCAGCTGACAAGGACAGACGGAAGGGAGCTTTCGACTCTGACTGACAGGGCGAGCTCTGATGACGCGCTCGTCAATGCGATCGGTCGCATCTCGATGCGTCTCCGGCGCGAGATGGGCGAATCGGCATCGACTCTCGATTCGGTACGCCCGCTTTCGGAAGTAACGACGCGATCGTGGATTGCGGCTCAGCGGTACACTCAGGCGCAGGAAGAGGAACGAGCCGGAAGGGGGCAGGCGCCGTGGACACTCACGCTTTTGAGGGAGGCTATCGCAGCCGACTCGACATTCGCTTCGGCCCACCGGCTACTCGGCATCAAACTATTCAACCTCGGCGCTACGCGGGCGGGCATCAGGGAACTTCGATATGCGGAGCGTTTCAGCAACAGACTTACCGATGTCGAGCGGCTTCAGGCGCTGTCAGGACTTCATCTAGTGTTGCGCGATTACAATCGCGCCGCGGATGAAGCAGAGCAGGTTCTCAAACTCAGGCCAGGAATGCTGTGGGCACTCAATCAGGTTGCGATACTCGATCTCCTTCTCGGACGTCTTGAGCACGGTCGGGAGATCGCTCTGAGACGCATGCAGGTAGACACAACGGGGGTTTCTCTCGGGCCAGCGACAGCGGAATACCAGGGCCGTGCAGGCGAAGCGATAACCATGGCACGAGGGGTCTTCGTCAGAAACCGTGCGCTCAAGCGAACGCTGTTGTTTGATGCCGGGCGTCGCGGCCTGGCGCTCGCTCACGCAGCTGTGCCGGACTACGATTCCGTCGAGTACTACACGGTCCCCATTGGACCAACTGTCGGCGGCCATCCTGACCTGCTTGCTCGCAGCCAGCTTGCTCGAGGGCAGGTGGTCAAGGCGTTTGCCACACTTGGAGTGCGCAGGCGCCGAGCAGAAGGCCGACCCGCCCATTCGACTTTTTCTGCTGTCAACGAGTCGCTCGCTGCTTCCGCAACGGCGGTGATCCTTGGAGACATGGCATCGGCATCGCGAAGGCTCGATGCTGTGCTCGCGGACACCTCATTCATGACAAAGGATCAGGCCGATCAGCCAATCGATGCCATCCTGGCGCTGGCAATGACCGGACGAGCTCGCGAAGCTCGCGCAGGATTGACTCGGATCGAACGCGCTGCCGACCGTGATATTCGAGCCGCACGAGATCCTGAGCTTGCGCTCGCCAGCGGAGCAGTCGCACTCGCCGAGAAGAGGTTTCCAGAGGCAGTCGCGGCACTTCAGCATGCAAGCCGTTCCCACATGCTCTCGAACCATGCCTGTCGAGTTTGCGTTTTACCCTTACTCGGTCGTGCGTATGAGGCGGCAGGTCGGCCGGATTCGGCTGTCGCAGCGTACGAACGTTTTCTTTCAACCGGGGACAATGTTCGCATCCTTCCCGACGGAGTCTGGCGCGCCACGGTGCTGTTTCGTCTCGGCGATTTGTATGCAAGGCGGGGTGAGCGAACCAAGGCGACGGCGCGATTCACACAGTTCATGATCCTGTGGAAGGACGCCGACGCGGAGCTCAAGCCAAAGGTAGATGAAGCGCGCCGACGGATAGTCGCGTTGCGGTGATCAGGTCGGTTTCAACTGGTCACCCCCGGGAGGTGATACGGACCTCGAAACGGACCACGGCAGGTATCGACGAGAGCGGGCCTCTCCTGACGGTGCAGATTCCTCCACGACCCGAACCGTGACGAGAATCTGGCTCGGGAGTGTCAGCCAACGAAAACGTGGCACCTGCGGCTGGCTTATACGATAAGTTGAAGAATGCCACAGTCGCGCATCTATGTTGATACGTCAGTTCTCGGCGGATGCTTCGACCGCGAGTTCGAGCAGTGGTCGAACGCCCTCGTCCAGGACTT
>JBKJRW010000175.1:0-3357 GCA_046593165.1 Gemmatimonadaceae bacterium | reverse complement strand
GGGGGCGTACGACACTCTTAGGGGGCCTCGATCGGGGCCGCGGACAGGCGCCGCGAAGGGGGGGCAGACTGAGCCGGAGCACGTCCCCGACGAGGCCGCCGGAGGGCGGCCGAGATTACCTGTAGGTTGTGATCTGGCAACGCCTTGCACCGCCTCTCCTGCACCGCTAGCTTACCATGCTAATTGTGTGCGTCGACTCTACGAGCACCGCCTCTTCAGGAGGCGTCGGGATTTCATCATAAATGCGCTGGCCCTCTCTTTCGGCGGGAAAGTTGTTCCCCGCGAACGCGATCGCTGTTGACCTCGGCACCGCGAACACCCTCGTCTACGTGAAGGGTGAAGGCATCGTGCTCAACGAGCCGTCGGTCGTGGCCATAGATCGCGAGACAAAGCGGGTGAAGGGTGTGGGCCTCGAGGCCAAGCGCATGCTCGGCCGCACGCCCGACGGGATCATCGCCGTGCGTCCGATGAAGGACGGCGTGATCGCCGACTTCGACGTCACCGAGAAGATGCTCCGGTACTTCCTGGAGTTGATCATCAAGAACCGGATGTTCAAGATCAAGCCGCGCGTGATCGTGTGCGTGCCATCGGGGATCACCGAGGTGGAGCGACGTGCGGTGCGCGACTCGGCGTTAGGCGCCGGTGCGAAGGAAGTGTTCATGGTCGCCGAACCGATGGCGGCGGCGATCGGTGTGGGACTACCGGTCGAGACGCCCACGGGCAACATGGTGATCGATATCGGTGGCGGGACAACCGAAATCGCCGTCATCGCTCTCTCTGGAATCGTCAGCGATACGTCGATCAGGACAGGCGGGGACGAACTCGACATGGCAATTCTCCAGTCGATGAGAAAGAACTACAATCTTCTCATCGGTGAATCCACCGCCGAGCAGGTGAAGATCCAGATCGGGTCGGCTTATCCAATCGGCGAGGAGCGGGAAATGGAGGTGAAGGGGCGCGATCTCGTTTCCGGCATCCCAAAAAGCATCCGCATTCACTCGGCCGAAATTCGCGACGCGGTTCAGGAGCCGATTCAGCAAATCGTCGGCGCAGTCAGGCGCGCGCTGGAGATTACTCCGCCGGAGCTCGCGGCGGACATTGTGGAACGTGGTATTGTGATGACAGGCGGCGGCGCACTCATCCGCGGGCTCGACGTTCTCCTGTCGCAGGAAACAGGACTTCCGATCCATGTGGACGAAGATCCGTTGACGTGCGTCGTACGCGGCACGGGCCGAATCCTCGACGACGAGGAAAAGTACTGGTCCGTCCTGGCAACCTGAGGAACTGAAGTGGCACGCGCGATACGCAGCACGAACAGCCGCGTGGACCTGATGATACTCGCCGGTGCCGTCGTATTGGCGCTGGTGGCTCGGGGACTTCCACAGAACCTGCGCGACCCAGTCGCGAGTTCCATGCGACGAACTTTTCTTGCCCCGCTTGTGATGCTTCAGGAAAGGGCCGAGGCCAGCCGCAGATCGCTGATACTGGATAACACCCGGACAGCCATTCGCGACAGCGTCGCGTTGCGCGCGATGACCGTGGCCTCGCTGGAGAACGAGAACGACAGGCTTCGCCAGCTGATCGGTTTCGGCGCGCGCCTCAGGTGGGGCTTCATTCCGGCCGAGGCACTTCACGGACGCGGGGTGCGCGATGTAACGACCATGACGCTCACGGCTGGCTCCAGTTCCGGCGTGCGCCGTCTCAGTCCGGTCGTCTCTCCCGAGGGCGTAGTCGGAATGGTGTCGAATGTGGATCCCACGATGAGCGAGGCGATGATCTGGACGCATCCGGATTTTCGTGTGAGCGCCATGTCCGAAGACGGCAGCGCGTTCGGAATTGTGCAGGCGCATGTCGCAAGCGCGACTACAGGTTACCTGATGGAGTTGCGCGGTATTCCTTTCCGCAGCACGCTCAAGCCCGGGTCGCTCGTCGTGAGCTCCGGACTTGGCGGCGTATGGCCGCGTGGAATTCCCGTCGGACGAGTGCTTTCTGAAATCAGCACGGCGGAAGGCTGGGCGCGGACCTATTTGCTGAAACCGGTGGTATCGCCGGCCGACGTGGGCGCGGTGATGATACTCAGGAACGACAGGGTGACGAAGGGTTTCGAGAATGTGTGGAGCAGCGTTGCGGCGGCCGAGGCGGCGGCTCAGCGGATTATTGTCGCGGGTGATTCTGCAGCGCGAACTGCTGCGCTTGCGGAAGCCGCCGCGCGGCGCGCCGCACTCGATACGATGGGTCGCGATTCGACTGCCGGAGGCCAGATACCGGGCGGCCTTCCGCCGGAGCTTATGCCCGACACTCTTGCGCGAGCACCGCTTGGAGTGCCGCAGTCGGATTCTGCTGCTGCTCTCGCGAGGCGCCAGGCCGCCCGGCGAGCCGCCGCAAGAAGGGACTCGGCACGTCGGGATTCGATCACCCGCGATAGCCTCTCACGTCAAAGCCCCACCCGAGGCAACTGATGAACCTTGGCAGCATGGCTCGCGCGGCGGGGACGTTCGTGATTCTGGTCCTCCTCCATTACACGCTCCGGCCGCTGCTCGGTTGGCGGGCGCCGATGGACTTCCTCGTGCTTGCTCTCCTCCTGAGCGCGATCAGGGTACGACCGGCCGCGGGAGCGATCATCGGCCTTGTGCTCGGAATCGTTTCCGATTCGCTGACGCCCGCTGCGCTTGGCGCGGGCGCTGTGGCGATGACAGTTGTTGGCTATCTCGCGTCGTGGCTCAAGGCAGTTTTCTTCGCCGACAACATCGCTCTCAACGCCTTCTTCTTTTTCCTCGGTAAATGGCTGTTCGACGTGATCTATTTCAGCGTTGAACAGCGCCTTGGCGGAGTCGAGCTGATTCAGCAACTTCTCCTCTGGTCGCCTCTTTCGGCCGCCGCAACAGCGATGGCAGGCGTTCTGCTACTATTCATAATGAGGCCACTGCTCGAACCGACTAAGGTATGAGTTTCCATCCGAACGACATCGCACGCCGCACCCGTCTGAGCTCGTATGGGCTTGGAATCGGGTTCGTGCTCCTGCTGAGCGCGTTCTTCAGAGCGCAGGTACTCCAGACTGAATCCTACCGCAGGCAGTCACAGGAGAATCGCCTCAGAGAGATTCCGCTGCCGGCGCCGCGCGGAATCATCTACGATCGCAAAGGCCAGATCATCGCCGAGAACCTGCCGGCGTACTCCGTCTCCATCACTGCGCCCAGTCTCGATTCTCTGAGGCAGTCGCTGACGCTCCTGCAGCCCACGCTTCAGCTTACTGATTACGACATCAATGCAGCGGTCAGGCGCTATAAGCGCGCTCCGACGCGTCCGACTGTAATTCTTCCCGACGCATCGATCGATGTGATATCCGTACTTGAGGAG
>JBKJRW010000029.1:0-13020 GCA_046593165.1 Gemmatimonadaceae bacterium | reverse complement strand
GGTATGACAGCTCCCGTGCGATCCATGTATTTCGGAAATCTCGCGTACGCGCCAGCCAGTGACGCCGCGTCACGCGTGCGCCCCCCATTCAGATGGCAGCTCGCGCACTGAATGTTGCCGGGCGCGTAGGCAGGCAGACTGTCGGTCGTATTGATTACCAGCGCCAGGCCGCGGCGAATCGATTTTCCCAGCTCGTCGGCGGGAATGGCTGAATCAGGTGGTGGCGTGTAGTCGAGTGGGCCGGTTTCGGCATGGGCGACGGGATTGCCGATGGCGGCGTCCGGCGCGGGGGAGGTCTGCGTGGTTCCCTGTTTGCCCGAGTCGCCGCATGAGGCGGATAAGGTCGCTGCGGCGATCATCGCTGCCGGAGCGAGCCACCGGTGTCGAGGGACAGCGCGGCGACTCCCTGACTTGTTCGTTTTCTGTTCCACGCAGCCTCGCTGGCTCTCTGGTATTGCCTGGATCGCTCTTGACGACCTTTGAATCGTCAAAGTACCACGGATTGGCACGTTCTGTAATATGATGCTATATTGGCAACCAAGCATATAGTCTGATGCCGCCGGGTCAGATTCATACCGTTGCATTCCTTGGTGTTGGGGGCAAATCTCAATGAGCTCGACTACCGCCGCTGCACCCGTTCCTGTCGCGCGCGCAGCTTCGACCCTGCCTTCCTGGGCCGTGCTTGGAATCCTCTTCGGCCTCCTCAGCGCCGCCGCAATCCTCCTCTATGGGCCGATCGGAGTATCGGGTACCTATCCCAGGGTGATCGGCGCGATCGCCCGCGCCCTTGATCCGGGGTGGGCCGCGGCCAATCCGTACCTGGTCAAGATGGGATCCGTTCTCAAGCCCGAGTCGCTCCTCGTAGTGGGGCTCCTCATCGGCGGCTTTATTGCGTCGCGCTTCGGACGCAAACGCGAACCCAATGAGATCAAGGCGATCCACGAGCATGAGCGCACGCCGGCCCGGCGCTACGTCAACGCATTTCTCGGGGGAGTGCTCATAATCTTCGGCGCACGTCTCGCCGGAGGGTGCACCAGCGGACACATCATCTCCGGAATCACCCAGCTGTCGTTAAGCGGGATGGTGTTCGGAGCCGGAGTGTTTCTCTCCGGAATCGTGACGGCAAAATCAATCAGGAGAGCGACATGAATCTTCTCTACGCGCTGCTCGTCGGCGTTGGCATGGGATGGCTGCTCCAGCGTGTCGGGGCTTCGAACCCGCGCGTGATCGCAGCCAACCTGCGGCTCGAGAACCTGACGATAATCAAGTTCATGGCATTGACGATCGCCATTGGAAGCGTAGTCGCCTACACACTCGGCCTCTTCGTCCCGATGAATTTCGACATCAAGCCGCTCTTCATTGCGGGTGTGCTGGGAGGGGGTCTCGTCTTTGGTGTCGGCTTCGCTCTCTCGGGATATTGCCCCGGCACGTGCGTAGTCGGCGCGGGCGAGGGGCGAAAGGATGCGCTCTTCGTGATTGGCGGCGGAATCACGGGTGCACTTCTCTTTACCCTCGCCTATTCGGCCCTTGAGCCATTTTTTGTCAAGCGCTGGAACTACGGCAAGGTTACACTCGCCAGCGTACTCGACGTGCCTCCCGTGGTCGTTGCAGTGATCATGGCTGCCATCATCATCTCGATCATATCGTATCTGCCGACGATCACTCGCGCAGGGGCCGGCCGCGAGACATGAACCGCGATCAGAGTCAGCGCCGCCGCTGAGCGATCTCCGATCCTCAGAGGAAAGCCCGCCGGGTTAGCTCCCCAGCGGGCTTTCTCGTTCCCGGCGACGCCGTGCGCCTGCTCGCGGAGCGGGCGTCCTGGTGCTTACCCGAAACGCCTCGCACCCAGCCACTTGCATTGGGAATAAATAACTATATACTCATGTAGTTGATATAATGGCTGCTCGCAAATCGCAGCCGCTCATCCCAACGCCATTTCGGCGAAAACCATGACGATCCGACTATGGGTTGCCCTGTCCGTGCTACTGGGAACGGCGGCAACCATGCAGGCACAAACGCTGACCCTTCGCGACGCGCTCGAACGCGCAGGCGGCGCCGCGTATCCAAACCGCATCGCCGCTGGAACAGCCGCCGCTGAGCGCGGCCAGGCCACAGCAGCACTCCGCGGAATCCTCCCCTCACTCCGCATCGAAGGCGGCTTCGCCCGCACCAGCGACCCGATCGGCGCATTCGGAACCACGCTGCGCCAACGGTCGATAACACAGCCCGACTTCGATCCCGCACGGCTCAACCGTCCCCCTGCCATCAGCAATTACCTGGGCGGCATCGTTCTCGAACAACCGCTGTTCAACGCCGACGCCTTCATCGGTCACCGCGCCGCGCTGCGCGGCGTGGCCGCCAGCCGCGCCAGCTCCGACTGGACTCGGGTCGGCACCAGCGTTGACGTGATACGCGCCTATTACGGCGCCACGCTGGCCAACGAAAAGATGGCCACCCTCGCTGCGGCAAAACGCGCGGCCGAATCCCACGTCCGACAGGCGGAGGCAATGGTTCGCAATGGGCTGGTAACCAAATCAGATGCCCTGCTCGCCGCGATCAAGGCGGGCGACATCGAAGCGCAACTCGCCGATGCCGACGCTCAGGCTCGCACTGCCATCAGGCAGCTCGCCCTCGTGCTCGGCACGGGCAGCAAGTTCGCCCCATCGCTGCCGGACCAACTGCCATCGGCCGGTCGCATCCGCGCAGTGATCTCCCGGGATACCCTCGCTGAATCGGGCAATCCCCGCGCCGACGTCGAGGCTGCGCTCCTCGGCATGGAAGCGGCGCGGCTCGACGCAGAGCGCGCACGCTCGCTCTACCTCCCCCGTCTAAACGGCTTTGCTCGCTACGACTGGAACTCCGCCGCCCGGCCGTTTGGCGGCGAAAAAAGCTGGACGGTGGGAGTGATGGCGAGCTGGTCGCCTTTTGCAGGCGCAGGTGAGATCGCCGAACGCCAGTCAACGGGCGGCCGCGCGGACGCGGCCCGAGCAATGGCTGACGCAGCAGCAGAGCGCGCGCACCTCGATGCTGAGCAGACAGGGAACGCGCTCCGTGCCGCATTCGCACGCCTCGCGATTGCGGAGCGCTCCCTACTCCAGAGCGCAGAGGCCCACCGAATCGTCGCACGCAAGTACGAGGGTGGGCTCGCTACAGTCATGGAGCTACTCGACGCGGCAGCCATCGATACACAGACCGCGCTTGGCCTTTCGGCTGCGCGCTACGCCTTGATCACATCCGCCGCTGAGCGTCGCAGAGCGCTTGGACTTGATCCCGCAACACTCGCCGCGCTCGACGCGCGTGACGGCACCACGGTGCCGGGCGCCACTCCTACTGATGATCAGGATTTCTCACGATGACCCATAGATTGACTTTGTTTCTCCTCGCCGGCGTAGGGTTTGTGGGCGCGTGTAGCTCGCCTGGCCCCGACGGGAACGCGGCGTCCGCTGTTCAACGCGAGCCCGGTCGAGTTTCCGCGGCTGTCGATACAACAATCGAGGCCACCCTCGACGCTGCGGGCGTTGCGGAGCCGATCGCACAGGCGACGCTCAGTACGAAACTCATGGGGACAGTCACGGCTGTGCTCGTACGCGAGGGCGCACGGGTTGCCGCTGGCCAGGTGCTCGTTCGCATCGACGCCCGCGACCTCGCTGCCAGACAATCTCAGGCAGGCGCGGGAATCGCCGAGTCGGAGGCGGTGCGCCGCGATGCGATCACGCAGGCAGGCCGCATTCGCGCGCTCTATGCTGACAGCGCCGCGACCCGAGCGCAGCTTGATGCGGTAGAGACCGGAGTAGCGCGGGCCGAAGCTGCGGTGCGACAGGCGCGCGGCGGCGCATCGGAACTCGCCGCGATGGTGGGATATTCGGTGATTCGCGCGCCGTTCGCGGGCGTTGTGACGCAGCTATTCGTAGACCCGGGTGCTTTCGCCGCGCCGGGCGCGCCGCTCGTCACCGTTCAGGACGGTCGCCGGCTGCGGATAGTCGTGACGGTTGCACCAGAAGTGGCTCGTACGCTCCGTCCCGGCGCTTCGATTCCCGCGACTGTTGAGCGCGTGCCTGCGCTCGCCAGAATTGAGGGCGTGGTTCCGGCTCCGGCAGGAAACACTTACATCGTGAATGCGATCGTTGATAACCCGGGCGCGCTGCTTTTACCGGGGAGCGTGGCCACGCTCACACTGTCCCAGGGCAGGAGACGCGCGGTCGTGATTCCCGCTGCCGCCGTAAGACGCGAGGGTGATCTCGCCGGTGTACTCGTTCGCCGCGCTGCCGGGGATGAGCTACGGTGGATCCGTTTGGGCGCTGCGTCAGGTGACCGCGTCGAGGTGCTCGGCGGACTACGTGCAGGTGATCAAGTGGTAGTGCCGAGCGGCCTGCAACAGCCGGCCAATGTCGGCCCGGTGGGGGGGAACTGACCATGGGTATCGCGGGCCGAGTAGCAAAAATGTTCCTGCAATCCAAGCTCACTCCGCTCGTCGCGTTGGCATCGCTTCTGGTCGGACTGCTCGGAATGATCGCAACGCCGCGCGAAGAAGAGCCGCAGATATCCGTGCCGATGATCGACGTGTTTGCCGCCATGCCCGGTGCGAGCCCCGAGGAGGCGGAGAATCTGCTGGGAAGGCCCATCGAGCGCCGGATGTGGGAGATCCCGGGAGTCGATTACGTCTACACTGCGGCGGGCGATGGATACACACTCGTCACCGTCAGGTTCAAGGTCGGCGAGGACCAGGAAGCGAGCGTAACGAAAGTGCATGCCAAGCTCGCCGGTGCGATGGACCAGGCGCCGTCCGGTGCACTGCCACCGCTGGTGAAGCCTCACTCCATCGATGACGTGCCGGTTCTCACTCTCACGCTCGCGTCCAGGCGGTACGACTCGAACCAGCTTCGCCAGGTCGCCACGCACCTTGAGGATGAGATCCGGACCATTCCGGATGTGTCTGAAACTTTCGTGGTCGGTGGCCAGCCAAAGCAGGTGCTTGTGACGCTGGACGCTGCGCGGCTCACGGCGAGCGGGGTGACACCGGGCGAGGTGGCGATGGCGCTTCGCGGCGCAAACGCGCGCCTGCAGGCGGGCGAGCTATCGACTGCCAACAGCGTCTACCGCATCGAAGTTGGCGCAGCGCTTACGAGCGCTGCTGAAGTTGGCAGCGTGGTTGTTGGTTCGCGCGGCGGCCAGCCGGTGTACGTGCGCAGCGTCGCTACCGTGCGAGAGGACTTCGGTGAACTGACTAGCTATGTGTCGCACGCGCGGCGCGGAGAATCTGCGGTGAACGCGGTGACAATCAGCGTCGCGAAGCGGAAGGGAGCTAACGCTACCCGGGTCACCAGTGCCGCTCTCGAGCGCGTCGAGGCGGCGCGGGGCCGCGTTCTGCCGGCTGAAGTGACGCTGGAGGTGACGCGTGACTACGGGGAGACGGCTTCAGACAAGGCGAACGAGCTGATTCTCCATTTGCTCATCGCGACGATTTCGGTAACCGTGCTCATCTGGATTTTTCTCGGATGGCGCGAGGCTGTCGTCGTTCTCGTAGCTGTGCCGGTTACTCTGGCGATGACGCTCTTCGTCTACTACGCACTCGGATACACGCTCAACCGGATCACGCTGTTCGCGCTCATTTTCTCCATCGGAATACTCGTGGACGACGCGATCGTGGTGGTGGAGAACATCTACCGCCACCTGGCGATGGGGGATCGAACGCCTGAAGCGGCGACGGTAGAGGCGGTTGACGAGGTCGGGAACCCGACGATACTGGCGACGTTTACGGTGATCGCCGCGATTCTGCCAATGGCTTTTGTGTCGGGGTTGATGGGTCCGTACATGCGCCCGATTCCGGTGGGAGCGTCGGTGGCCATGCTCGCTTCGCTTGCGGTCGCCTTTATAGTGACGCCCTACGTGGCGCTCCGGCTGTTGCGCGGTCATGTGAAGCCCGTTGCAGTGAAACACGATCGGGCGCATGAGAGCGAGGAGACTGGGAGATTCGCCGCTTTTTATGCTCGCGTCATGACACCTCTGATGGAGCGCCCGCGCCTTCGCATGGGATTTTATGCGGGTGTAGTGGGGCTCGTCGTGGCGTCGATCGGGCTGGTTGTGTTCCGCGCCGTGGAGGTGAAGATGCTGCCCTTCGACAACAAGAGCGAGTTCCAGGTCATACTCGATTTTCCCGAGGGGACTACGCTCGAGACGTCGAACGGGGCGGCGCAGGAAGTTGCGTCGTATCTCCGGACAGTGCCCGAGGTACGCAGCACGGAGGTGTATGCCGGGACAGCGGCTCCCTTCAACTTCAACGGACTGGTGCGGCACTACTTCATGCGCCGGGGGCCGAACGTAGCCGACGTGCAGGTGAACCTGCTGCCGAAGGGTGAGCGGGACAGACAGAGTCACGCGATCGCTGTTGCCGTGCGTCCGAGTGTGGACTCGATTGCGCGCAGCTACGGCGCGGCGGCCAAGGTAGCGGAGATTCCGCCGGGCCCGCCGGTGCTTTCGACCCTCGTTGCGGAAGTGTACGGCGCAAGTGATTCGGCGCGCATCGCTACGGCACGCGAGGTCAAGCGCGTGTTCGAGACGACTGACGGGGTGGTGGATGTCGACTGGACCGTGGAGGCACCTCAGGCCACTGAGTCTTTCAGGGTGGACCGTGTGCGCGCGGCGCAGGCGGGGGCGAGCGTGGAGCAGATCACGCAGACGCTCTACCTCGCACTGTCGGGTGCCCCTACCGGCCTGGCGCCATCGCCAACCGCGCGCGAAGGAACTCAGATTGTGACGCGGCTTCCGCTGGAGCAACGCTCCTCGGTTCAGTCGCTGCTTGCGCTGCCGGTAGCGACTGCCATTGGGCCGCAGCCACTGGCGCGCTTCGTCTCCGTTGTGCAGGGCGCCCGCGAGTCAACTCGCCTGCGCAAGAATCTGCGTCCGGTGATTTACGTGACAGGTGACGTGGCCGGGACTGTGGAGTCACCGGTCTATGCGATTCTTTCCATGAACGAGAAGCTCGACGCAGTGCGCGTCAACGGCGGCGAGGTGCGGCGCTACAATTCAACGCAGCCGGACCGTCTGGACGAAACAGCGATCAAGTGGGACGGCGAGTGGCAGGTGACAATCGAAGTCTTCCGCGATTTGGGGCTCGCTTTCGCGATCGTGTTGCTTCTCATCTACGTCTTGGTGGTGGGGTGGTTCCAGAGCTTCACGATTCCGCTGGTGATCATGGCTCCGATTCCGCTCACCCTGATCGGAATTCTGCCGGGGCACGCGCTGAGCGGTGCCTTCTTTACCGCCACTTCGATGATCGGGATGATTGCGCTCGCGGGAATCATCGTGCGCAACTCGATCCTTCTGGTCGACTTCATTCAACTGGCCGAAGCGCGCGGCAGAACGCTGCGTGAGGCGGTGCTCGAAGCGGGGGCGGTGCGGTTCCGTCCGATCGCCCTCACCGCGGCCGCGGTCGTGATTGGCGGCATCGTCATGGTGCTTGATCCGATCTTCCAGGGGCTCGCGGTTTCACTTATGAGCGGCGCCGTGGTGGCGACGCTCCTCACGATGGTCGTCGTTCCAATCCTTTACTGGGAGCTCAGGCGCCGCGATGCGCCAGCCTCCAACCGGGAGTCAAATCAATGAAGATGCTGATGCTGATTTACAGCGGGGACGACCCTCAGCGGATATCGTCGCTGCTTGATGGCCACAGCGCCGGAGGCTACACCGAGTTCCGCGATATACACGGCGCCGGTAGCACCGGCCGCCGTGAGGGCAGCCGTGCCTGGCCGGGGGTGTCTGTGCTGTTTCTGAGCATTGTTCCGGACGAAACAGCCGATGATCTGGTGGCGCTCCTTCGGCACGATGCCGGACAACTCCCTGCCGGGGAGCGCCTCCATGTGGCAGTGCTTCCGACCGAAACTTTTTTCTAACTCCGAACGAGAGGAATCCGACCTTGTGTAACAGCCGCATCATCAACCGCTTCGCAGGAACCTTCATTCTTGTATCCCTGGCACTCGGCTGGTGGGTAAGTCCAGCATGGCTGTTGTTCACCGCTTTTGTGGGGGCCAATCTGCTGCAGTCGAGCTTCTCGAACGTCTGTCCTCTCGAGCGAATACTTGGCCGGGCGAAGGTGCTCGGCTGCTCGCCACGATCTGGCCGCGGCGGTTAACGCGGGGCGAGCACCTTTCGCCGCGCGCTAGTCTCCGCCTCGAGGCGTCCGCACATGATGTCGCAGAGTCGGAAGACCGTGCGATCTGCCAGGGAGCAGTAAACGTAGAGCCCTTCCTTGCGCCGGGTGATGAAGCCGAGCCCGTGAAGAGTCCGCAGGTGCTTGGAAATGTTCGCCTGGCCCAGTCCCGTTGCCTCGACGATTTCTGTCACTGACATCTCCCCGTCACGCAGAGTATTGAGGATCTGCAGGCGCGCAGGCTCGCCGAGCACTTTGAAGCGCCCGGCAACCAGATCGAGCAGTTCGGGAGTAAGGTTGAGATGTGCCACTGTGTCGGCCCCATAAATGACTACATGGGAATATAATGCCGGTATCACGCTGTCGCCAGATTCCTGCCCGACCAGAAAACTACTCCAGGCCGACCGCTGCAAGAACTCGCTCGAGTCGCGCGCGAACTTCGGCAGCGAGAGGGCCGATTGCATCATTGCCAGTGAGCGCCAGGGCCTGCACAGGGTCCATCGCAGCAACGACGCTCTGTCCCGGCTCATCGGTGGCATACACCACGACATTGCACGGCAGGAGGAGACCGATGTCGCGTTCGGCGGTGAGCGCCTTGAGTGCAAGCGGGGGATTGCACGCGCCGAGAATCACGTAGGGGCGAAAGTCGACGTCGAGTTTTTTCTTCATCGTTTCGCGGACGTCGATCTCCGTGAGGATGCCGAATCCCTCCGCAGCCAGTGCCTCGCGAGTGCGCTCGACCGCTGCCTCGTACGGGAGCTTGACGGTGGTGCCGATACCGTACGGCGAAGTTTGACTGATCATCGCATCATCTCCTGAAAAATGTCATTTGCGCGGCGCTGCTTCCGGCACATCCATGCACTAACTATACTAATATATAGTTATGCAGCAAAGTATAGGCCAGCCGGCGGAACTTTCCGGACAGCGGCCCCCTGGCGTTCCGAACACGCCAGACCGACTGGCCTGGCGAACCTGCTTACCCGAACTTACTCACTCATGTCCCTTCGGCGTTTCCTGGTGAAGCCCAGCTTCGGCACAATCGCGTGGCTCCTCCTGCTGGCCTTCCTGGCCTATCGCATGTGGCCTCAGGTAGCAGCCGCCTTCGGCGTGGCCTCCTCAAACGATCGTGCCCCCGATTTCCAGCTCACGACCCTCAGCGGCGAGGCAGTTTCATCGGAGACACTTCGCGGCAAGGTAGTGCTCGTCAACTTCTGGGCCACTTGGTGCCCGCCATGCCGCGTAGAGATGCCGGGATTTCAACGCATTTACAGCGACAGGAAGGACGACGGCTTCGTCATTCTTGGAATATCCACCGACGCAACCGGCACGGCTGGCGTAAAGAAGTTCCTGACCGAACGCGGCATCACCTATCCGGTTGCGATGGCCACCGGGGAAGTTGTGAGGAGCTTCGGGGGTGCCAATGTTCTTCCAACATCGTTCCTGATCGACCGCCAGGGCGTAATTCGGAACGAGGTGCGTGGCATCTTCACTTCGGTGGCACTAGGGCAGGCGGTGGACCGGCTGCTTGCGGAGCGGCCGCCCGCTGCGAGTGCCGCGCCGAGAGATTCCCGATGACCGAAGTGGGATCCATTTCGGTTGGCTTGGCTTTCCTTGCGGGGCTCGTGTCGTTTCTTTCGCCCTGCGTGCTCCCGATCGTCCCGAGCTACGTGACCTACATAACCGGCATGACGGTCACGGAACTCGAGGGCGCTGGGCACGGTGCGGCCCGCCGAAAGGCCGCGCTGCACGCGGCTCTCTTCGTGCTGGGCTTTGGATTGGTGTTCATCGCCCTCGGCGCCACGGCGACAGCCCTCGGTGCAACACTCCGGCGGGCGCTCCCGATGCTTCAGCAGATTGGAGGAATCGTGATTGCCGGATTCGGGCTCTACCTGCTCGGCCTCGTGCGGCTCCCTTTCCTCATGCGTGAGCGGCGCATGCACCTCGCGTCGAAACCCGCGGGCCTGGCCGGCTCGGTTGTCGCGGGCGTGGCGTTCGGCGCCGGTTGGACGCCCTGTGTAGGTCCCGTGCTTGCATCGATCCTCCTCTACGCGGGAATCGAGGCCACGATGGGCAAGGGCTTGCTCCTCCTCGCCGTCTACACACTTGGTCTCGGCATTCCATTCTTCGCGGCCGCGGTGGGATTCAACTGGTATCTCGCCCGGGCCCGCCACCTTGCGAAGTGGCTGCGCACGATCGAGCGTGTTTCGGGTGCGCTGCTCGTTGTTGTCGGCATTCTGCTCTTTACCGGCCGCTTTACACTCGTTTCAAGCTTTCTCGCTGGCATGGGCCAGCTCATCGACCTGGGGATTTGAAGATGCGACGTGTTACGATTATGCAGTTCGCTTCCATCGTGGCTGGAGTTACGGGCCTCACGTTTTTTGCGCAAGCCCAATGACGGGGCATCCTCGACCGCAGCGGGAGCCTCGCAGGCGGCACTGCCATCTCGTGAAACTCTGACTGAGAGCTCCGTGCCACCCGCGCCGGGTGCTTCTGTTGGTGGAAGCAGCGAGGCGCAGGCAGGTAACCCTCGGCGTGTCGTGATCAATGATGTGGACCTGACTGGCATCGGCTACGACAGGGGTAGTCCCGAGGCTCCGATCGTGATGGTTGACTTCAGCGACTTCGGCTGTCCGTACTGCGGACGTCACGCGCTCGAGACGCAGCCCGCGCTCGACAAGGAATTCGTCGCCCCCGGCAAGGTCTTCTACAAGTACGTGCCTTTCGTGATGGGAATGTTTCCGAACGGCGACCTCGCCGCCCGTGCGGCGGAATGCGCCGCCGACCAGGGCAGGTTCTGGGAAATGCACGATGCTATCTACGCCGATCAACAGGCGTGGAAGCGAGGATCGGAGCCTGTCTCCGTCTTCAAGAGATATGCAGTCGCGACAGGAATGAATGCGACTCGGTTTGACGCCTGCTACAAGGAAGACCGAGGCGCGGCGCGCACGAGACGCGCGAACGAGGCCGCCGGGCGTCTCGGCATTCGGGCCACGCCGACCTTCTTTGTAGACGGGCGGGCGATTGAGGGTGCGCTTCCGCTCGAGCAATTCCGCAGCGTGTTCCTCGGGATTGCGCAATGACGCGGAGTTACTGCGACTGAAGCGTTTCCGGCATTCGCACCGCTACCGATATTCCGGACGCGACAGTCAGAGCGCCAACGCACGCGATGGCGATTGACATTCCGAATGCATCAGCCAGAACGCCTGCCATCACCGCGCCGACTGCATACCCGCTGTCGCGCCAAAGCCGATACATCCCGACCGCTGAGCCTCGCCAGCGAGGGTGGGCCACGTCCCCAACCGCCGCGAGTAAGGTAGGGTAGACCATTGCTGTGCCGATTCCGAGAGCCGCTCCCGTCAGGAGCCATGCGGTCATTCCGTTGACCATTACCATAACTGCGAGCGCGACTCCCTGAACCATCATGCCCGCCGCGATGAGCCACTTGCGGCCAACTCGATCGGAAAGGGCACCCGTTCCGAGTTGCGTCAGTCCCCACACCGCAGGATAAATGAAGGCGAGCACTCCGATCTGACGCAGTGAAAGGCCCGCGGCCGCGAAGAACAGTGGAAAAAGACCCCAGGCAAGACCGTCATTCAGATTGTTCACCAATCCCGCCTGACTGATGCTGGCGAGGGCGGGGTCGCTCCAGCTCGTGCGCTTCAGCAACTCGCGAAATCCCGGGATGCGCAGCGCCAACGCCGGTCCGGAGTCACGCGGCGCATCAGCTGCCTCGCGAAGCTGTGACTCATGCCTGGCGTGCTCAGTCGTGTCGCGAACGAACAGGACTGACAGTGCCAGTCCGAAGGCCACGAACACGATGCCGAGATAGAAAGGCTCGGGTCGCATCCCGTATCGGCTTGCGATTTCGCCAGTCGCGAGTGCGGAAAGAGCCACCGCGAGGTACCCGGCAAATTCATTGAGTCCCATGGCGAATCCGCGCCTGTCGGGGCCGACAAGGTCGATCTTCATGATGACCGTGGTAGACCAGGTCAGACCCTGGCTCAGGCCAAGGAACACGTTGGCTGCCACGATCCAGCTCCAGCTCGGCGCAGCGATAATCAGGAACGGCACCGGCAACGCGAAGAGCCATCCGGCAACGAGCACGCGCTTGCGACCAAACCGATCTCCAAAATGCCCTGCAAAGAAGTTGCTTACCGCCTTCACGAGTCCGAAGGTGACGATGAATGACAGCGCGGCGCTGCGCGACGCGAGTCCGAACTCCTGCTCCGCCAGGAGTGGAAGTACTGCGCGCTCCAGTCCGACTGTGGCACCAACAAAAGCATTGACCAGTACGAGCAGCCAGAATTGGCTCCAGTTGGCGCGCAAGCCGAGGGCAGGGGATTTGTCGGTGACCATTGGTAATTATATTACCATGTAGTTGAATAGTGTCAGTGGTGCAGTCCATGCAGAATGTTCGCGCATCCCTCGTCGGGTGGGCGAAATGATAGTTTACCGGAACACGCGACGGAGATGTTGTGCTGTCACGCCGGCTCAAATGGAGGACACACTTTCATGCTGTTGAAACGATTTTACGACGACAACCTCGCCCAGGCGAGCTACTTGATTGGCTGTTCTGCCACGGGTGAGGCGCTGGTGATCGACGCGCACCGGGACGTCGCACAGTACCTGCGCGCCGCTGAGCAGGAAGGACTTCGCATCACCCACGTAACCGAGACGCACATCCACGCCGACTTCGTGAGCGGGAGCCGGGAGCTCGCCGAGCGTGCAGGGGCGAAACTGTTTCTATCGGACGAGGGTGATACCCTCTGGAAGTACGCGTTCGCGGTTGATGCCGGTGCGGTGCTGTTGAAGGACGGAGCCTCGTTCATGGTGGGAAACATCAAGGTGCAGGCTTTGCACACTCCGGGGCACAC
>JBKJRW010000145.1:0-10153 GCA_046593165.1 Gemmatimonadaceae bacterium | reverse complement strand
CGACGCGCTGGCGCGCATGCGCGAAGCCGCAACGCGTGAGGACGCGACCGAGAAGAGTGCCGTGACACCAGGGCAACTGGTGCCGGCGCGCGAGCTGCTCGGCGACATGCTCATGGACCTCAAGCGGTCCGACGAGGCGAAAGCGGAGTATCGCGCGACTTTGAAAAAAGAGCCGAATCGGCGGCGCGCATCACGGGCAATTCGAACTTGATCCCGGCCGCGGAAATGATCTCCACTCGCTGTGCTGCTCTGGCCGTCGCCGCCGCCGTATTCATTGGCGGCAATGCCTGTGCTCAGGCAGCTCGCCCGTCCTCACCACTCGCGTTCACGGGCGTGTCCGTCGTTCCGATGGATCGAGAGGAAGTCCTCGCCAACAAGACGGTGATTATCGAGAACGGTCGCATCACGCATGTGGGCGGTCCGCGCGCGGCGCCGGCGGGCGCCACGATCATCGACGGCCGCGGCAAGTTTCTCATGCCGGGCATCGCCGAGTTTCACGCACACGTGCCAAGCGGTGGACAGGCGATTCACGCGCGCCGTGCCCTGTCGTTGTACGCGCTTGCCGGCGTGACCACCGCGCGCGGGATGCTCGGCGCACCGATGCATCTCGCGCTTCGCGACAGTATTGCCAGGGGTCAGGTGCTCGGCCCGCGGTTGCTGACGTCGGGACCATCGTTCAACAACAACAGCGTCACGTCGCCGCAACAGGCGATGGCGATGGTGCGCGCGCAGAAGGACGCCGGCTACGACTTGCTCAAGATCCACCCTGGTGTTCCGAGCATCGCCTTCGATTCGCTCGCCGCGACGGCGAACCGGCTCGGAATTCCATTCGCCGGCCATGTTCCGCTCGAGGTGGGTCTCGACGTCGCCATCACTGCGAAGCACTCTACGATCGACCATCTCGACGGGTTCATCGAGGCGATGTACTCGGGGCCGGCACCGCTCACACCGCAGGTCAACGGTTTCTTCGGCCTCGGGATCGTGCGTCAACTCGATATGTCGCGGTTCCAGGGGCTCGTCGATCGCGTGCGCGCGTCGGGGGTGGTGATGGTGCCGACTCAGATTCTATTGGACAACTACGCCAGCGATGCCACTGGCGACGAGCTTACATCGCTGCCGGAGATGCGGTACTGGGTACCTGAGCAAGTCGCGAACTGGCGCACGAACAAGAATAACATGCTGTCGCAGGCGTCCGTGTCACGCGAACAGCGCATGGAACACATCGCGCTCAGGCGTCGCTTCATCAAGGCGCTTTACGATGCGGGTGTTCCATTCCTGCTTGGCTCGGACGCGCCGCAGCTCTGGAATGTTCCCGGCTTCGCGGCGCACCGCGAGCTCGGTGCCCTTGTCGCGGCGGGACTGACACCGTATCAGGCGCTGCGCACGGGCACGGTGAACGTCGCGAAGTTTCTGAAAGAGGAGGGACGCTCGGGAGTTGTGCAGAGGGGCGCGCGCGCCGACCTGATTCTGCTTGATGCGAACCCGCTGCAGGACATCGCCAATTCGCAGCGCATTAACGGCGTGGTCGTGAACGGTCGCTGGATCGGGAGCGCGGATCGAGAGCGCATGCTGGCGCGGCTGGCTGCGCAATAGCTACGGTCAAAGATCTTCAGGCTTAAGACCGGTGTGGCGAGCGATGCGCGCAAGCATCCGCGGGCCAATCTCTTCACTTTCGTGAAATGCAAATACGTAATCCGGCCAATCGGGTCTGGCCAGAGTCTTGTGACTACTTGCTTCGCGCTTGACAGCCCAGCCGATACGAAGAAGCGCCGCCAAAACACGCTTCGCTTTGGCGGCACCCCAGGTGCTCACGCCGCCTGAAACGAGACGTCAAGAAACTCTGGAACGGCTTCACCATGCTCCAAACGCTCCGCCAGGACGCGAAGGGCGAGAGCCTGAACCTTCGCGACGGCATCGGTTTTGGTCGTCCCGTACGAAGCAACGCCAGGGAGTGCCTCGACCTCAGCCATCCACCGGCCATCAGCTTCTTGCTCAATCTCAATCTGAAATTTCATGGGTCTCCACTTGTACGCATCGTCAGTATAGCGAGTAGCATGGGTTCTGCCAACGCCAAGTCTGTTCAAGCACATCTACAAGCACTTCTAATAATTGCGAGCGAAGCGAGCGTTCACGAGTGATTGGGATGTTGCTTCACTTTCGTTGACACTCATGGTTTACGAGGCTCGCCGTTCAAAGGCCAGCGGCGACAGGTAGCCGAGGCTCGAGGAACGGGGACATCGGCGGCTGGCTGCGTCACCCGATCGATTTACGACACAGCCACGCTTCTTTTACCTTTGCGGCTATTTGCCTGGCGATCCGCACACGTTAACTGAGACTTTCGTCAGCTCGTTGCGCAGCAGCGAACCGTAAACACCATCCAGCGAGAGGTTCACCGCTTCGCGTACTGCGTCCTTGGCGAGCTTATCAAGGTCGTTCTGTAGGCCCAGGATGTTCATGCCGCCAATCGTTACTCTGAAGTTGTCCAAATCCTGGTTCCAGGTAATCGTGCATGCCCCGTTGCTCTGAGCGAAGCTGATTACAGGGCGAGCCGTGTAGGTGACCTTCACATCGCTTAAGTGAATCCCGACACCCACGCTGATTTCCTGGCACGCAAGCACCTGTGCTTTGGCGCTGAGTCCCTCCGCCTTGATCGTCGGAATGTTCTGCGTGACGGTCAGCCCCTGGGGTGTCAGCGTGAACTGCGGGACGTCAACCTTGAATTTGAACCCACTGCTCAGCTTGAGGCGGTAGCACCCCGTTCTGTACTTGTTGCCGAACACATCGGTGGCATAAGTGTCGTCTTTGTACTCTTTGTTCAGAAAACTGAAGTTGAGATCCAGCAGCGCAAGTCTTTGCGCCGCCGCCGTCATCATCGCCTGTCCTTGCTCATACGAAGCGAGGGGAAACACCCTTGCCGCCGAGGTGACATTCCGTGGGATTGGCCCTGATTTTTGTCCTTCAAGGCCGCTTGGAAATAGCGCTATGAGGGCGAGCAGTGACATTCGTTTTGCGGGCACTTTGGCTCCTTGAAGTGAGATTTCCCAGGCTGGCCGGTGCCGGCGGCGCGACGGGAGTCGTGTGCTGGGGTTAGTCCGGCGGCAGCTGCGGGTTCACTAACAGGTCGCCGATCGGCGCGAAGCGTTACGCGCGGCGGGTCTAATCCGCGACGCCACGGAGACGGAGACGGGCGTGCGGAAGTGGCTAAAGCTCTTGTACCGGGGACCTCGGCGGCTGGCTGCGGCACCCCATCAATTTGCGACGCAGCCCAGGCCGATAGTGTTTTCTCCTTAGTATGAGTCCTTGTCCACGACTTCAGAAGAACACAATTGCAGTCACCGACGGAAGCAGGAGTCGTGACGTGCCGACCCGTTGACGCAATCCAGCCACATAGGGAGATATCGCCACGGCGCGCTAGCCTTCCGCGCCCGGCGGCCGATATTTGATGGATGCGGCTTTCTGAAGAGCGGCGAGCGTCTCTTCAACCGTGAGCAGAACCGTCGTGTGCAACGAGCTCAGTGCCCCGCCAGCGCTGATGGCGATTGCCGTGGCAGCCATGGATACATTGTCCGGCGCTTCCCACAGGTTGTAGGCATCGTGCTCGCCAAAGGCGTACCAGAACCCGTGCAGCTTGCCGCCTACGGATTCGATGTACTGCTTGGCCGCGGCGCGACGGTCCTCCGGATTCTTGACCAGCTTTGCCCACGTTTCGGGCGTGTAACTGAACCGGGTGAGATAGAAGGGCATGCGTCATTCTCCTGGGCTCGTGCAATACAAGTGGTGGAATTCAGTGAACCGCTCGAAAGAGTAACGGCACCGACAGGGGACGCCAGAACATGCAGGTAATCAACGAAATCGCACCAGCCGCTGCAAGCCGAGGTTAGCCGGCCGTTTCGTTACCGATTGGTTCGATTCGTAAACAACCACCGCGAGACCTCGGCGGTGCCGTACGCCGTGTCCCAAGCGTTGTGGCCCACACCAGGAAGTTCCGTGTACATGATTGGTGCTCCAGCCTTTCGCAGGGCCGCGGCTGCGCGTCTCGACTCATCTACCGGAATCGTTGTATCGGCGTCACCATGGAACACCCAGACGGGCGTATTCCTCAACTTCGCTGCAAGCGCGTCGAACGGATCCCCATCAGATACGGGAATCACCGGGTCAAGGTCCGGTGCAGGCTGTCCATTAAGTGTCGTGGCCGGTGTGACTCGCCCGCAAGCGATCAAAAGGGCCGCAAAGCGACCGGGGTTACGATACGCCAGGTAGTACGCGCCGGCGCCGCCACGGGAAAGGCCGGTGAGGTAGACGCGGTTCGGGTCGGTCGCAAACTCGCGCTGCGTCTCCTCCAATGCCTTGAGCGCCCACGCAGCGTCCTGCGCATTCCAACGTTGGCCTGGTCGCACTTGGGGAAACACGACAATGGCCGGCCATCGATCAGCGTGAAGACGTATTGCACTACCAAGGCCCACTTGTGTCTGCAGAAGACCGTCATCCCCCTGTTCGCCGCCGCCGTGAAGAAAGAGGATTACGGGCCAGCGTTGAGTGGGCGTGTAGTTGCCTGGCACGAACACCTGATAGCGGCGCGTCTGGGTCCCGTCCACCACAGCGCGATTGAGGAAGCCAGTTTCTACGCGCTGACCAAAGACGAATGTTGGGAGAAGCAGCGCGACAGCCATGAATCCGACGCCAGGTCGCACCATGATCGAATACTCCGAATTCGTTAATGTGTCCGGCTAACGCGAAGCTCAGCTGCGAGCGGATGTAACAATTGCGAGCGAAGCGAGCATCCCTGGAGTCCACTCCCGCACATAAGGCAAATCCCTACTCGAACGCCGCCAACCCCGTCACCGCCTGCCCGATTATCAACGTATGAATGTCGTGCGTCCCTTCATACGTATACACACTCTCCAGATTCGCCATATGCCGCATCGACGCATACTCGGCCAGAATGCCATTCGCCCCAAGCAGCCGCCGCGCCTCACGCGCAATATCGGTCGCAATGTTCACATTGTTTCGCTTGGCAATCGAAACCTGCTGCGGCGTATACGTCCCCGCATCCTTGAGCCGGCCAAGATGCAGCGACAACAACTGCGCCTTCACAATCTCGGTGATCATGTTCGCCAGACGCTCCTGCTGAATCTGAAATCCCGCGATGGGCTTGCCGAACATCACCCGGTTCCCCGCGTACGACAACGCCTCCTCGTAACAGGCAATCGCCGCACCAATCGCCCCCCACGAAATTCCATAGCGCGCCTGCGTGAGACACATGAGCGGGCTCTTGATGCCACCGCTCTTCGGAAGAATCGCATCGGCCGGAACTCGAACGTCGGACAACACAAGCTCGCTCGTATCAGAAGCACGCAACGACAGCTTTCCCTTCTGATCCTTCGACGTAAACCCCGGAGTATCAGTCGGGACTATAAACCCGCGTATCGATGTGTCTTCCTTCGAGTCGCCCGTTTTCGCCCAGATGATCGCGACCTGCGCTGTGGACCCGTTGGTAATCCACATCTTCGCGCCATTGATCACCCAGCTCCCGTCGGCCTGCTCCTTCGCCCGCGTGATCATGCCCGAAGGATTCGACCCGTAGTCCGCCTCGGTCAGCCCAAAGCACCCAATCACATCGCCGGCCGCCATCTTCGGCAGATACTCCCGCTTCTGCTCCTCACTGCCAAAGGCGTAGATGGGATACATCACCAGCGAACTCTGCACTGACGCAAACGATCTCACACCCGAATCGCCGCGCTCCAGCTCCTGGTTGATCAAGCCATACGCAACATTGTTGAGGCCGGCGCAACCATACTCCTCGGGCAAATTCGCTCCAAATACACCGAGCTCGGCCATCTGCGGAATGATCTCGCGCGGAAACCGGCCATCGATGTAGGCCTTCCCGATTACCGGGATGACCTTCTCGTCCACGAACTGGCGTATGCTGTCACGAATGGCGCGCTCCTCTTCGGAAAGCGCATAGTCGATGTCGAAAATGTCTTTGCTGGGCATCCCGGAAAGATACTTCCGGCGCCCTTCCCTAGGCCACGTCCCGGCGCGCCAGCGGCGTTATTCCCACCGCTCGCGCCTTACGCCGAAACTCACGCCCGTGATCGACCTTCAACCCCCGCTCGTCCTGCCACTGATGCACCATCTCGTGAAGCAGCGTGTGAACCGCCTCGTCCCAGCCGTCGCGCCTGATGTGACGGCGACTGATCACGATCTCCGCCTCCCGCCACGTCTGGCCGCGCAACGTATAGTGACCCAACCGGCTTCGCATCCGCCGCGACACACGAATCGGCAACTGCGATAGCTCTCCCCCAAACTTCCCTGCGTTCAACTCGGCGTGGCTCGTCGACAACGCACGCACCAACCGCTCGTCTGCCGGATGAGTGCGCTCAACACGCCGCCGCAGCCTGCGCGCCGCAGGAGGAGAAGGAGAAGGCGACGGAGCGTCAAACTCCAGCGAAAGCTGAAGCTGGCGTGCCCCGATGCCAATCAGTCGCTTGAGCGCTCGAAACAACGGTGCGGTCCATCGATAAAAGTCTTGCTCTCGTCCGACCAGATGCGCGTGGTGACTTCAATAGTCTGATCGCCAATCACGATCACGTTCACCGACGATGGACGCCCACCGCGCGACCGGCTCGACACGGTCCCGGCAGTAGATATCACGGTTCCCTTCCTCGTGTGCTCGATATAGTGAACGCCTTCCTGATGATCGTGCCCGCATAGCACTAGATCGACACCCATCTGCGCGAACCGGCCGAGTATTTTCTTCGTCTGCTTGAGGCCGTGGCGCTGGGACAGCTCGCCCTTCACCGGATTATGGTGCATCACGATCACCCGCGCGTCGCCGGCATCACTCTCGTCGAACGCTTCCTCGGCAACATCGAACTGCTCGGCCCGAAGGTCACCGATGATCGAAATGTCGCGCATGTTCCACGTCAGGGTCCGCGGCGTGACCCCCTGAGAGGTATTCAGCCCGACGAATGTCGCGCCGGGCATGTGCAGCACTGGCTCGAGATCGTGCGAAATGAACGTCATGTAGTTCTCGTACATCCTGTCACGATCCCCAACACCCAACGGTGCGCGCCACCACTTCACGTCATGATTGCCGGGCACAGTGATGGTCCTGCTCACTTTCTGCGCGTCGCGGATAAATACCGAAGCGCGCTGGAACTCGCCCGCGCGCGAGCGCTGTGACAGGTCGCCGGAGATCGCTACGACGTCGAACTTCTCGTCCTGGATGGTCTGCTCGATAGCCTCGATCTGCGCCGGGACAGCGGGACGCCCGAAATGCAGATCCGACACATGGAATACTGTCGTCACGGCATCCTGACCCTCACCTACTGCACTACCACCATGTCGGCCAGTCGCGCAGCAAGTTCTCTGGCAAAGCTGCGGAATCCAAATGGACTCATCGCATCGCTGACGACGGTGGGATCGCGCACCACGGCCGAGTCGAAGTCACCCACCCACAAAACCCTGGCAGTCCGCGAATCAATCAGCAGTACACGCAACGAACCCTTTCGCTCACCGTTCCGGGTATCGATGCGCGTCTCCAGCGGCAATAACGCGAAGCGGGCGCTGGTCAGCGAGACGAGAGTCCTTATCTGCGAGGCGAGCGGTTCAGGAAGCGGCGTGTCGCCCGCGGCGATTCGCCGAATCCCCTGCGCCGAGAGCCTCTGCGGATCACCCGCGAGCCCCGCGTTCCTGTTGGCCGAGGCGGTGATCTCGCGCGCAAAGGTCCAATTGTTGTTTATGCCACGCTTTCTCAGCGCGTCTGCAATCTCCTCATCGAGAATGGGCAGCATCACCGGGCCTGCCTGCGTGATGTCCCACGTTCCCGAAGGTCCTGCGGTCGCCAGATAGTGGGCCGGGAACACTACCATATGCCGTCCGGCCAGGCCCGCGAGCGGGCTACCTGCCGGAGCGCCGGCATCCTCTTTGGGCTTCGGCGCGGACGACGCACAACCATAAAGGAGAAGTGCCAGCGAAATGAGTGCGGCGATACGCCCGCGCGATATCAGGTTTCTATAGGTCATTGCGTGATTGCGGGAAACATAACCGATAGCCAATTTCACCGTCCACTCCGAGGAACGGTACTGAATGGGCAGGGTCGCTCAGCGGCTGTTGTTGGTCCTGATCGCGATACTGGGCGCGTCCAGCTTTGCCTGGATGGCGCTGAAACGCGGCGAGCCCGTGAACGCCGCGTGGCTGCTCACCGCAGCGGTCTGCACGTACATCATCGCATACCGTATCTACAGCCGATTCATCGCAACGCGAATCTTCGAACTGAACGACGACCGCGCTACCCCCGCCGTGCGCCTCAACGACGGCCGGGACTATACGCCGACCAACAAGTGGATTGTATTCGGGCACCACTTTGCCGCGATCGCCGGTCCCGGCCCTCTGGTAGGACCCACCCTCGCCGCCCAATTCGGATTCCTCCCTGGCGCGCTCTGGATCATCGTCGGCGTAGCCGTCGGCGGCGCGGTGCAGGACCTCGTGATCCTCTGCTCCTCAATGCGCCGCGACGGCAAAACACTCGGCCAGATGGCAAAGGACGAGATCGGACCTGTGGCGGGGTACACGGCCCTTGTCGCCGTGCTGGGCATCATGATTGTGCTGATTTCCGTGCTCGCTCTCGTGATTGTCAATGCCCTCAAGTCGAGCCCGTGGGGCATCGTGACGATTGGGCTGACGATTCCAATCGCGATGCTGATGGGCAGCTACATGCGCTGGTTTCGGCCACAGCGGGTCCTCGAGGCGAGCGCGATCGGAATCGTTCTGTTGATAGTCGCGCTGTACGCGGGAAGATGGGTCGCGGAGAATCCAGCCCTCGCCCCGACCTTCACACTCACAGGCCCGACGATCGCGATACTGATAATGATCTACGGCTTCGCGGCATCCGTCCTTCCCGTGTGGCTGTTACTGGCGCCACGCGACTACCTCTCGGCCTTCGTAAAAATCGGCGTCGTGCTCGCACTGGCCCTGGGCATCCTGATCGTGCTGCCTCCGCTCCAGATGCCCGCGCTCACGCAATTCACGGATGGAACCGGGCCCGTCTTCGCGGGCAAAGTCTTCCCGTTCGTATTCATCACAATCGCCTGTGGCGCGATTTCCGGATTTCACGCGCTGGTGGCATCGGGCACCACTCCTAAACTCATCGCGCGTGAAACGCATGCCCGGATGATCGGCTACGGTGCAATGCTCACCGAATCGCTCGTCGCGGTGATGGCGCTGATTGCTGCATGCGTCCTCACACCAGGCATTTATTTCGCCATCAACGCACCCGCGGGAGTGCTCGGCGCAACCGCCATCACCGCAGCAGAGGCGATCCGTGGATGGGGCTTCGTCCTCGACCCCGCAGAAATCGAAGCGCTCGCGCGACAAGTGGGCGAGACCAGCCTGCTTTCGCGGACTGGTGGTGCGCCGAGTCTGGCTGTCGGCATGGCGTATCTGTTCTCGAGCGTGCTGGGCGGAAGCGGCGCGATGGCGCTCTGGTATCACTTCGCAATCATGTTCGAGGCGCTGTTCATTCTCACTACTCTCGACGCGGGTACGCGCGTTGGCCGGTTCATGCTGCAGGATCTCCTGGGGCATGTGTGGGCTCCCATGGGCCGAGTCTCGTGGTACCCTGCCGTAGTGGGAGCGAGCGCATTGTTCGTGATGATGTGGGGCTACTTTCTCTATCAGGGCGTGATGGACCCGCTCGGAGGAATTAATTCGCTGTGGCCCTTGTTCGGCATCTCGAATCAGCTGCTCGCGGGGGTCGCGCTTTGCGTCGGCACGACCGTGATAATCCGGATGGGCAAGGCGCGCTACGCATGGACGACCATTCTCCCGCTCGCGTGGCTTGCCGTGGTTACCCTCACCGCCGGATGGCTCAAGATTTTCTCCGACAACCCGCGCCTCGGTTTTCTCTCCCATGCGCGATTGTTCGAGGGCATGCTCGCCTCGGGCACTCTCCCCAAGGGTGTTGCTTCCGCGGGGGCGGCTCGGCAGATGATATTCAACGACCGTCTGGATGCGGCGGTCGCCGGTTTTTTCATGATCGCCGTGATAGTGATCCTGGTTGAATCGGTGAGAGTGTGGCTCGGCATCGTGAGTGGCCGGGCCTCTGCATCGAGTACCGAAGTTTCGTTCAGTCCCGTTACCAGCTAACCCG
>JBKJRW010000187.1:0-3925 GCA_046593165.1 Gemmatimonadaceae bacterium | reverse complement strand
GTCCGCCAGCCGCAGCATGCGATCGGTCGGCGTTGCATTGGGTAAATAGTATGCGAGTAGATCTTTCGCTTTGGTGAACCCGTAGGCGTCAACCAATTCTTCATACCACGCCGGGTTGTATGACATCATTACCACCGGCGGGCCATCGAACCCGTTCACGAGAAGGCCGCACTCCTCGTTCATCGAGAAGCTCGCCGGTCCGCGCATCGTGTCGAGCCCGCGCGCAGACAACCACTCCCGCGCCGCGTCAAAGAGAGCACTGGAAGTTCGCGCATCGTGCTCCGACTCGAACAAGCCGAAGAATCCGGTCAACTCCCCGTGCAATTCGACATGCAGATCGTTGTGCACAGCTGCTATGCGGCCGACCACTTCATCCCCTCTCTTCGCGAGAAAGAGCTCGACTGTAGCGTGTTGATGAAATGGGTGCCGCGCCGGATCGATCAGCTCGTAGATGTCGCGGCGAAGGGGAGGCACCCAGTTCGGGTCGTCGCGGTAGAGGCTGAATGGAAGCTCAACGAACGCTCTCCGATCGCGCTTCGACCTTACCGGCTCGATGCGAATGCTGTTGCCGGCAGTGGTCAGATCAGATCCATCTCGCGGCCGACGCGCTTGAATGCGTCGAGAACGAAGTCGAGCTGAGAGTCGGTGTGCGTCGCCATGTAGGAAGTGCGAATTCGCCCCGATGTGGCGGGTACTGCGGGGGCAATCACGGGATTCGTGAACACGCCTGCATCGAGCAGCCGCTTCCAGAACTCGAATGTGCGGAGCGTACCGCCAACAATTACCGGAACGATCGGAGACTCGCTTCCGAATGTGTCGAAGCCAAGCCCCGACAACTCTTTCTGCATTCGTCTGGCGTTCTGCCACAGCCGCACGCGGCGCTCGGGCTCCTCGCGCATGATCTCTATCGCCGTGAGAACCGTGGCGCATGCCGACGCCGGAATCGATGCGCTGAAGATCAGGCTTCGCGCCGTGTGTCGCACATACGAGATCACCTCTGCGTCGCCGGCGACGAATCCACCGATCGACGCGAACGACTTGCTGAAAGTGCCAACGATCAGGTCTACGCGCGAAGCGGCGCCGAAATGCTCGCACACCCCGGCGCCCGTTGCTCCGAACACGCCCACTCCGTGGGCGTCATCGACTACAAGCCGGGCCGAGTGGGCGTCGCAGAGGTCGGCGATCTTAGGTACATCGGCGAGGTCGCCCTCCATGCTGAACACGCCGTCCACGATCACCATCTTCGGTCGCCCCGCGGCGCGATTGAGCCGTGCTTCCAGATGCGCCAGATCCCCGTGCCTGAAACGCACGACCTCGGCACCGGAAAGCGTTGCGCCGTCCACCATACTCGCATGGTTGAGCTTGTCGATCAGCAGCACGTCGCCCGGGCCGGCCAGTGCTGAAATCACGCCGAGGTTCGCCTGGTAGCCGGTCGGGAATACGAGCGCGGCTTCCTTGCCCATCAGTTGAGCGAGCTCTACCTCCAGACGGTCGTGCAGATCCGTGTTGCCATTGAGGAACCGGCTGCCGGTGCACGCGCTGCCGTACTTTCTGAGCGCGGCGCTTGCGGCCTCGAGTACCCGCGGGTCGTTGGTGAGGCCGAGGTAGTTGTTGGATCCCACCATGATGCGGCTTACGCCCTCGACCATCACTTCCGTGGCGTCTGACTGTTCGACCGGAATAAAGTAGGGATAGAGGCCGAGGGCCCTCACCTCTTCAGGACGCGTGTAGGCGTATGCCTTCGCGAGCATGTCGGTGGTTCCGGGCACTTCCGCAGCGGCCGACCCTTCAGAAGGGCCGTTCGCGTCGGAAAAGCGCATTCTGCGCTGGGGTCCAGGATTCACCGTGCGTCTATCTCCAATGTGTGGGGGGAGCCTCGGGAAAGGACTCCGCGCTATGATTACCCAGCCTAATTATATGAAGATTCCTGATTTCCGCATCGCGCTGTTCACTGGCGCGTACAACCATATAGCAGATGGGGTCTCCCTCACTCTCAATCGACTGGTGGCATATCTCGAAGATCGTGGCGCCAAAGTGCGGGTATTTGCCCCCACGATCCCGGTTCCCGCCCTCAAACATGCTGGAACGCTCGTCCCTGTGCCATCCGTAATCGCACCAGGCAGGCCAGACTATCGCCTCTCTCTTGGGTTGTCGAGGGAGGCCCGAAGTCTCCTTACTGATTTCGACCCCAACCTGTTTCATATCGCCACCCCCGATCTTCTGGGGCTTGCCGCGCTCAGAACGGCCCGTCGGAGCCGTGTTCCCGTTGTTTCCTCGTATCACACGCACTTCGCGTCGTACCTCGCCTACTACCGGCTGGGGATGCTGGAAGGTGTTACGTGGAGATATCTGCGCTGGTTCTACGGTAATTGTCGTCACGTTTACGTACCAACGCCATCCATGATCGAGGCGATGCGGGCGAACGGGATCGATGGCGACCTTCGCCTCTGGCCACGTGGCGTCGAGTCCGGCTTGTTCAATCCCACCCGGCGGTCACTCGAATGGCGGCGCGCGCGAGACATCGCAGATTCCGAAGTTGTCGTGACGTTCGTAAGCCGGCTCGTCACCGAGAAAGGGCTCGGCGTCGTTACAGATGTGATCAGAGGCCTCGAGCAGCGCGGCGTCGCGCACCGCATGCTCATTGTCGGCAACGGGCCGGAGCGCGCGAATCTGGGGGCGGCGATTCCCCGCGCGATCTTCGAGGGTCATCTCACAGGTGAGGAGTTGGCGACCGCGTACGCATCATCCGATGTGTTCCTCTTTCCCAGCGAAACAGAGACGTTCGGCAACGTGACTCTCGAGGCGATGGCGTCGGGATTGCCTGCCGTGGTGGCCAATGCGACCGGAAGCAACGCGCTCGTCGCAGACGGAGTGACCGGATTCCTTGCCCGGCCTCGCGATTCAATCGAGTTTTTGGATCGGGTCGAGCGACTGGTTGCCGATGGTGAGCTGCGGGCACACATGGGTGCGGCTGCGCGGAGTGCTGCCGAGGGGTACGAGTGGACCCATGTCCTCGGTCGGCTGGCATCGTACTACGAGGAAATCGATTGAGACTCCTTTTCGTCTCTCATTCGTTGCCTCCCGAGGGTCGCCCGCTCGAGAACGTGGGAGGGATGCAGCGGGTTGCGATCGATCTCCATGACAGCCTGCTTGCACACAGAGGGGTAACCGCGAGCGCACTTGTGTTGCGATCCCGGTGGAGCCAGAGCGGTTACCGCACGCCGATTTTTCTCGCGCGGGCAGTTCGCGAGATCCGGCGGCTCGCGCGCGCTCAGGAAATCGACGCAATACTCTTCTCGTCAATGGTCTCGGCCGCCGTCACCGTCCCGTTGAGGGAGGTTCTGAGACGGAGCGGTGTAGTTACCGCCGCCATCGTGAACGGTCTCGACGCGACGACACCCACGTGGCCCTACCCTCTTCTTGTCCGGAAGATTTTCGACTCTGTCGACATTGCTCTCCCAATCAGCAGTGCGACGGCCGAAGCTTGCCATGCGCGCGGTCTTGCCCGGTCGAAGACGCAGGTTGTGACGCTTGGGATACGACTCGACCGGTTCAAGTCGACACCGGACAGGTCTGTCGCTCGCCAGGCGTTGGTACGTGCGATCCAGTCGCGACAGCCATCTGCCGATCCCGCGTTGATCCTCTGCAGTGTCGGTCGGCTCGTTCCGCGGAAGGGCGTTGACTGGTTCGTGACTCATGTGATGCCGTTGCTGCCTCCGAACGTACACTTAGTCGTTGCCGGGGATGGCGCTGAGCGGGCGCGGATCGAGGGCTCGGTAGTGAACCTGGGATTGCAGGGTCGGGTCACGGTTTTCGGTCAGGTTCCTGACTCCGAGCTCGAGATGGTGTATCGCGGCTCGGATCTCTTTGTGATGCCGAATGTTCCTGTGCCAGGCGACATGGAAGGGTTTGGTCTCGTGATGCT
>JBKJRW010000101.1:0-17731 GCA_046593165.1 Gemmatimonadaceae bacterium | reverse complement strand
AGGGCACGTATCCGATGGGGAGAGTCTATCACCTGGATAAGGCCCTCGTTTTTTTCTTTTTAAAAAACTGCGGAGAGTTAACGGGATAGCGCCAGCTGATGTGCCGCCCTCATGCCGGTGCAGTTAACATCCAAAAAAGAAACGCGGCGCCCGCAGCAGCAGCGCCATTCATGGGGAGCATCCAGAACGATCGATGTCGTTCCGTTCTCATCTGTGTCATCTGGGTCATCGACCACATCTGTGTTAAAAGCTTTTCCCGTTTCTGCCCGAGGCTCCGGAAGCTATCTCGCAGCTTCACCCTCGAGGTACGTATAGCCCTCCAGCCCGGCGACATAATCAGCGATGAAAGTATTCGCTTCCTGCCGCGTTATGCCGGTCGCTGCCGCCACTTTGCGCCGAAAAGTCGCCAACAGGTCTGACGCCCGGTACTGCACGTACGCGAGAACTTCGGTGACGGTATCACCATGCACCAGCTCCGCGACCTCGTAGCCGGAATCCGACAGCCGGATGTGCACGGCATTCGTGTCACCAAACAGGTTGTGCAGATCTCCGAGTATCTCCTGGTACGCACCAGTCAGGAAGATTCCCAGAATGTAGGGATCGCCATCTGTAAACGCGTGCAGCGGCAGGTTCGGCCGCGTGGTTCTCCCGCCAATGAACTTCTCGATCTTCCCGTCGGAATCACACGTGACGTCCTGAAGCGTGCCGCGGCGTGTCGGCTCCTCCAGCAGCCGGTGCACCGGCATGATCGGAAATAGCTGATCGATCGCCCAGCTATCCGGCAGCGACTGGAACAGCGAGAAATTGCAGAAATAGCGGTCGGTCAGAATTCCCTCGAGATCCTCGATGATGTCGGAGTATTCCTCCCTGTCGCGCTGCGCATGGTGAGCCACCCCCGTGATCGTCGCGACATATATCTGCTCGGCAAAGGCGCGCTCGCGAAGCGTGAGCACCCCGCTGTTGAAGAGCTCCTGCGACCGGTCCTTGGCGAACGTCGCATCGTGATACACCTCGCGCACGCGCCTTGTGTTCACCGCCTTGTAATCCTCCATCATCTCGTGGAGAAATGCGTGATCCTCCTCGGTGAGTGTGGGGACAATGTTGTCGGCTTGCGACTCGACGTCGATCACGCTCAGCAGCAGCAGTGCGTGGTGCGCAGTGAGCGCCCGCCCCGATTCGCTGATGATGTGCGGCATCGGCAGGCCGAGCTCGCGGCACGACTCGGCGAGCGTATAAACGACGTCGTTTGCGTACTCCTGTAGCGAGTAGTTGACGCTCGCCTGCGACGTGGAGCACGAGCCGTCGTAATCGACTCCAAGACCGCCGCCGACATCCACGTGCGTGACGTCTACGCCCATCGCGCGGAGTTCGGCGTAATAGCGCGATATCTCCTGCAGTCCCGCCTTGATGTAGCGGATGTCCGTGATCTGGGAGCCGAGGTGGAAGTGGATGAGCTTGAGAACGTCGAGCCGCCCTTCGGCGCGGAGTCGGTCGACGAGCTTCACAAGCTGCGCCGTGCCGAGGCCAAACTTCGATTTTTCACCACCGCTCTTCGCCCATCGGCCGGAGCCTTCCGAGTGCAGCTTGATGCGCACGCCGGCGGTCGGGGTAACTCCCAACTCATCGGCAACCTGTAGCAGCACGTCTACTTCGCTCAGCTGTTCCAGAACAATAAAAACCTTGTGACCGAGCTTCTGGCCCATGAGAGCGAGGCGCATGAACTCCTCATCCTTGTAACCATTGCACACTATCAGGTGATCGGTGTGCTCGGCGAGCGCGAGAACCGCCTGAAGCTCGGGCTTGCTCCCGCATTCCAGACCGACTCCGGAAGCCTTCCCGAACTCGACGATCTCCTCGACGACGTGGCGCTGCTGATTAACCTTGATCGGATACACCGTGGTGTAAGCGCCGGTGTATTCGTATTCCCGGATCGCACGGGAGAATCGCTCGGTCAGCGATTCGATGCGCGAGCAAAGGATGTCGGAAAAGCGGAGGAGCAGCGGCAGGCCCACTCCCTGTGCTTCCAGGTCACTCGCCAGCTCGAAAAGATCGAGCTCGCGCGAAGTGTTGTCGGAGTCGGGACGAACGACAACGTGCCCCTTGTCGTTGATATCGAAAAATCCGATACCCCAACCTTCGATGTTGTAGAGGGCGCGGGCAGAGTCGACATTCCAGGCTGGTGCCTCGCCCGAGTCGGTCGCCGGCTGAGTTCGCGTCATCGTCATGCCGCAAGTTTAGGGCATGAGGCCGCGATTCGGTACCGTCTGAGGCAAGCTTATGGGTAGAGAGTCTCCATCGTCCAACTCTCTCCGCTTCTGGTGTAGAGGTGACGTTCGTGCAGCCGTCCCGGTCGCGCCTTCCAGAACTCGATCCTCGAAGGCTTGAGCCTGAACCCGGACCAGAACGGAGGGCGTGTCACTTCCTGTCCTTCGAACTTTGTCTCGAACTCTTCGATGCGGTTTCCGAGGTCGCTCGCGTGCTCGATTGGCTGGCTCTGGATCGACGCCCACGCGCCGATCTGACTTTCGCGCGGGCGGGTTGCGAAGTAGGCGTCCGCCTCCTGGTCGGTCACCATCGACACCGGGCCTTCTGCCCCAACCTGTACCTCCAGCGCAGCCCAGTAAAAACAGATCGCGGCGACAGGATGTGTGCGTAGCTCGCGTCCCTTCCTGCTCTCGAAGTTGGTATAGAAGACGAAACCATCCTCATCCACGTCCTTCATTAGAACAATTCTCACTGATGGATTGCCGCTCATTCCGACCGTGGCGAGAGACATTGCATTCGGATCGGGCAACACGAGCCGCTCCAGCTTCTGGGCCTGGGCGTACAGGCGATTGAAGCGGCTCAGCGGGTTTTGTACGGGATATGGAGTTGCCATGATTTCAGGTAATGGGGTCGGAAGCGGGGCGAATTACCACCGCCGTGCTATCGCGGTACCAGACACGCCATCCCGGCTCCAGCTCGAGCCCCTTGGCCAGCGGTGACTTGGCGTTCACGATGAATGTCTTGATCTGCCATCGGTCGATCTCCTTCTGCCACCCTGGCTGCATGTCCTCGATGAGGGTATACGACCTGATTGTCTCGGCGTTGAACTTGAGGGGGTCTACGTGGAGGCTCGCGCTGGGCCACGCATACATTATATAGCCGCCCCAGCCCCACGCGTCAAAGACCCTCCCGGAAAGTCCCGACTGCCGCGCCCTGGCAACTGCCTCGGTGGGAAAAGCTCGCGAGTCGAACCGGTCGGGAATCACGGTCAACGAGCCCACCTGGCCGCGATTGAGCCCCAGGGCAAGCATCAATATTGCGACCGGAACCGCGAGAATCCCCACTCTCGAGCCGGGATCGAGCCGGGCGAACTCGTTGAAGAACGGAAATTTGCGCCTGGTGGCGGGCCAGGCTCGTGCTGCGTGGAGCGCAATTAACGGCCAGGCCGATACGCCGAAAAGAGCGATGTTACGAAATGAGCGCAGCGCGAAGAAGAGGCTGACAATGATGAGGGCGAGCCATGGAAGCTGGATTCGCTTGGTTGTCATCGAGAAGAGGGCGACGGTACCGAGCACCGCCAGGAGGAATGGCCACTGCCCCTGATCCTGGAAGTTGGGAGCAAGAAATTCGGCCATCTGGCTTGCGAGAGATGAACTGGTGACCGCCGAAAAAACTTCCCGATGCAGCGCGATTCCGTACGGGTTTGCAAGTGTTGCTGCGGCTGCGACCGCGAATGCCACGGCGTTGGCACGAGCCTTGGCAAGCCATTCCGGGCGCTTGTCGCCGCCAATCAGGGCCTCCGCAAGATCGCCCGCGATGAACGTCGCGATCATCGTCAGGCCGTAAAGCCAGCCACCGTGCAAATTTGCCCAGATTACATACAGTGGTAAAAAATAGAGCGCGCGACGACGTCGGTTGGACTCGAGAAGAAACAGCGTCAGCGCAGCACCCACGATGGAGAACATGTGCGGCCGCGTGAGCCAATGAGTTGAAGCGAGGGCGAGGCTCAGCAACGCTGCGAGAAACGCCCACCTCGGATCTGCTCCCCGCCGTCGGAGGAACAACGCGATCGCCGCGTGTGTCGCCCCAACGATGATTCCCGACACGACCGAAAGAAGCGGCAGCCCCCCGAGACGATAAAGCAACGCAAACACGACTTCGCTCAACCACGCATGCGCAATCATGGGGTCAGCGGTAGCGGTGTACGATGCCAGGCTCTGTGCGGGAAGGTGACCGGAGGAGAGAATAGTCTCGCCCATGCGTATATGCGCCGACATATCACCGTCACTCTGCGTGAGCTTCACTGTACCGCGGATAGCCGTGAGCGGCGCGACGACCATGAAGATCAGGTCGGCCGCGCTCGGAGCGTTGTTTTTCTGCACGCGGACAATCTTGCGCCGACGCGCGAGGAGCGCCACAGCCTTCGCGCAGGGCGGCGGGCCCAACGATGACGGGGTTTGATGCCCGGAGAAGGGGCCCGGAGTTTTTTTGCTTGCACTTTCGCGACTTCACTAATACGGTAGCAGCGGTCGCCGTGTGGCGCCCCTCGACACTATTACGGAGGCGGAATGAGTCAGTTCACAAGACGTGTGCAGGGTTTCCTGCGCGACGAGGAAGGTGCGGCACTGGCCGAGTATGGGATTCTGATCGCGTTCATCGCGATCGTGGCCATTGCGGCGGTGACGTTTTTCGGCACTCAGATTTCCGCAAAGTTTTCCGAACTCGCAAACAAGTTCTAGGTGACGCCATTGTTACACTCGCGGGCTTCGTCGGTCGCGAGTGCAAGCAAGTGTAAGAAGGTGGAAGAGAAATCTGTTGCCTTCGGTTGCAAACGGGTGTACGGTATGCCCGGCTCGATAGCAGTGTGAGGTGCTTCGCTGGTTTGAAGTTACTGCCAGGCCCGGCAAGGCACCGCGCTACGGCGCCTTGAGTTCGCCTCGAGATCACGCTTCTCCGGCCGGCATCATGAGGTGGCGTTTTATCTCATCGGTCGTCAATTCCCGTTGGTTCGGTTCGCCTTCGCTCCAGTGCGAGGTGGCCGAAATCCTTTCTGGATTCACTGTGATTCACTTTCATTTTTCAGGAGGTTGAAGTGGCACGTATCGCTCTAGCAACTCGCCGTTTCGTACGTGACGAAGAAGGTGCAGCCCTCGCCGAGTATGGCATTCTGGTCGCGTTCATCGCAATCGTAGCCATTACGGCCGTCACGTTCTTCGGCACCAAGATTTCGCTGAAGTTCTCCTCGCTCGCGAACACCTTCACCTGATCGCGCCAGGGTTGCGTCCATTTGGCGGAACTCCGATGGCGACGCTGGGCGGAATCGTGTTCACCGCGATTCTTCTCTGGGCCGCCTTCGGGGACCTGCGAAGCCGGCGCATTCCCAATCGTCTCGTAGGGATCCTCGCTGTTCTGGGGATTGTCTTTTCCGTTGTTCGAGAGCCGGTCCTGTCCGGCCTCCTCAACAGCGGCAGTGGGATACTCGTGGGGCTGGCGTGCTGGCTTCCCTTTTATGCACTGGGCTGGCTCGGCGCCGGTGATGTAAAGCTGTTCGCCGCCGCCGGCGCCTGGCTCGGACCGGCGCGCGCGGCGGAAGGAGCCGTCATAGGTGCGCTCTCCGGAGCGATTCTTTCACTTATCTGGATGATGAAGTCACGCGGAGTACGAGAAACTGTTCAGACGCTCGGCATGGCTGCCGGCAATCCTGAGCTTCTCTCTCCCGAGGAAACACGCCTGCGCTCGTCGCTTCCCTATGGTGTTGCGATTGCGTTCGGCGCGATATGCGCGGGCTGGTTGCCGCGACTGCTGTTGCTGTAGCAGGGAAAGTGGGTTTTCGAGCCCGCTCGTGTCATCACTGATTTCCGGGAAGGAGAATGGGCGGACGCTATAGGCTGGTTTTCTGGGGTGCCCTTCTTGTCGCCGCTGCCGCTACATTCGGCGCCTACAAGCTTCTGGCCACTAACGGCAGGGGAGGCGGAGTTGCCATGCGCCCCGTTGTCGTAGCGAGTCGCGACATTCCCGAAGGGAGTACGATAGATCGCATTGCTCTGAGCACGGTCCAATGGCCGGTGCAGACTGCACCGACGGGAGCATATTCCAGCCTCGATTCTGTTTCGGGCCGAGTGACGCGCGTCGCCGTCTATTCCGGCGAGGCGATCGTGCCCGGCCGTCTCGCCCCTGTTGGATCGGGCCCGGGACTCGAGTTGAAGATTCCCCCTGGCCAGCGCGCCATGGCGGTGCGAATCAATGACGTTGCAGGAATCAGCGGGCTGCTTCAGCCGAACAGCCGCGTGGACGTGTTGGTGACAATCAAGGAAGACAATTCCGAGAAGCAGGTCGCCAAGCTGTTCATGTCCAACATGCTCGTTCTGTCTGTCGGCACTGAGGTTCAGCGCGATGCCGCGGGAAAGCCGAACACCGCCACCACCGTCACGCTTGCCGTTACTCCAGAAGAAGCGGAGCGACTGGCGATAGCCATGAACACGGGCTCGATACAGCTCGTGCTCCGCGGATTCGGCGATCCCGACAGCGTGCGCACCAAGGGCGCGACTTCGACCGACGTGCTCGCTTCATTGAGGGGAACCAGCGTCGTCGTCCCGGCTCCAAAGCCGCAGGCAAAGTCGCGGATAGTCTACCGGCCGTTCACACCTGTGGTAGTGAAGCCGCCCCCGCCGCCGCCCGATTCCGCCACGGTGAACGTGTACCGCGCGGGCAAGTCTGAAAAGCAGAAGTTCGATACCGCCGCAAAGCGCTGACCAATTCATGACCCGCGCTCCGACAGTGTATTCCTTCGTGGAGGTTCGTCTGAAAGTTCTCGCCAGAATCCGTCGGCTCTCATTGTTCGCCGGCATCGCCCTGTCCGCCGCAATGCCTCAGGCGGCATTTGCTCAGTCTGGACCGGTGATTCGTGTGGACCTGCCGGTTGGACGGGCCTATCCGCTGACGACGCCAGTCGGTATCACGAGGGTCTCGATCGCCAACCCCGACGTCGCCGACGTAGTTGTCGTCAGCACGCGAGAGTTGGTCATCAACGCGAAAGGACAAGGCGAGACGGACGCGATTTTCTGGCTCGCGAACGGTAGCCGACTGCACTACCGCGTTTCGGTCCAGTCGCCGTCCGACCGTCAGCAGATTGCTCTTTATATAAAGATCGCCGAGGTAAGAAAGGATTTCTCGCGCAGCGTTGGACTGTCGGGGCTCTACCGCAATCGCGGCACACGAGTTGGAACGGGAACGTTCAGTAGTGACGCTGCCTTCGGCCTTGACGGAAAGATTACGCTTCCGAGTGACGGGGGATTCCTGACGATCCTCACCGATTTCGGCACGAAAAATCTCCTCGCCCTTCTCGACCTTGAAGAGCAGACTGGCCGCGCAAAGACTCTGGCAGAGCCGAACATTCTGGCCGGGAACAGGGATACCGCGAATTTCCTTGCCGGCGGAGAGTTGCCGATTCCAATCCTCCAGCCAGGGGCCGACGGCGTCGGACGAGTGACCATTCAGTACAAGGAATTCGGAATCCGGCTTCGTTTTGTGGCGGAGATTCTCAGCGACAGCCTGGTAAAGCTCAACGTTCGCCCCGAGGTATCGAGCCTCGATTTCGTAAACGGCATCGTGATCTCGGGCTTCCGTATTCCTGCGTTCCGCACCCGACGTGTGGAGACGACGGTGGATGTGAGACGAGACCAGAGCATGATTATTTCGGGCCTCTTCAGCAATGAGCAGGAAGAGATCAAGCGCGGACTTCCGTTTCTCAAGGATTTGCCCATCATCGGCAGCCTGTTTTCGAGCACGCGCTGGAAGAACAATGAAAGTGAGTTGCTCGTGATCGTCACTCCGGTCGTGGTAGATCCGCTCGACCCACGCCCTCAGGACATGATCAAGCTGCTGCCTGACACCGCAATGCCCGCTCGCGAAGCAATCAGGAAGCGACTCGACGATGCGTCCAAGCGACCTCCTTCTCCGATAATCCGCTGAGCTGATGTAATGCAACGACGTGCCCTGATCGCGGCCAATGCCGCAGGTTCCCCTGAATCCGTAGCGGGTGTTCTCGCCCGTTTCGGATTTGCCCGAACCGCGCAGGCCCCGGACAGGCCGTCGGCCATCGCCCAGATGCGGGACGACCACTACGACCTGGTGATCGTCTCGGTAGACGGAATCACGCCCGCCGAACTCATCTCCCTCGAACGGGAAATCAGGAAGGATCCCAACACATCGGTGATCGCGACTGCGTCGGCCGCTGAACCAGATCTGATAGTGCGTTCGATGCGCGCCGGAGTGCACGAGTTTCTCGTCTATCCCCCCAAGCCCGAAGAGCTTGCGGGCTCCGTCGAGCGCCTCATGCGGCGTACCCGAAATGAGTCTCAGCGCGGCGAGCTCATCGCAGTACACAGCGGAAAGGGTGGCCTTGGCTCGACCAGCATCGCGGTCAATGTTGCGCAGGCCTTTGGCGCTCAGCGACCGGACGCCCGGGTGTCGCTCGTAGACCTCGTAGTGGCAGGCGGAGATGTGAGAGTGTTCCTCAACCTCAAGCCCGCCTATGATTTGAGCCACCTCATCGCCAAGGGCAGCCAGGTGGACGCGGAGCTTCTCAATTCGGTACTGACCCCCTGCCCGGGCGGCGTTTGGGCCCTTCCGACAGCCGACAGCCACGAGGACGACGAGCTTTTCGATTCTGCTGCCGTCAGCTCGGTTCTCAATTTGCTGCGCGCGCATTTCGCGGTGACGGTAGTCGATTGCGACCATCACCTCAGCGAAGCAACTCTCACGGCGCTCGACGCCGCCAACAGAATCGTTCTGGTCACTCAGCTTTCGGTGCCCGCTCTCCGCAGCACGCAACGTTCGCTTGCCGTGTGCCGGCGTCTGGGTTACGACGATTCAAAGCTGTGCGTCGTTGTCAACAGATACCAATCCGGCGATGTGCTGCCGATAAAGGATGCCGAGGATCTGCTTCAGGCTCCGATATTCTGGAAGCTTCCAAACGATTACCGTCTCTCTGCCGCGTCGCTGACAAAGGGCGTGCCGGTGGCGATGGAAGAACCGGGGTCGAAGCTGGCGCGTAGTTATTCAGACCTGGCGAAGAAGTTGTCGGGATCCACGAGCTCGGGGGGCTACCCGAGGGTGGAGGCCGGAGGCGGCGGTTCGCGTTTCCGAAAGTTGTTTGGATCAGACAAGGGAGTTAGAAATGTCTCTTAGGGACCGTTTGACTCGTCGCAGCAACGGCAACGCAGCTCCAATACTCGCGCCAACGGAAGAGCCGGCAGAATCGCGAAAGACGCCATCGTCTCCCCGACCGACACCTGTGTCGCGTGGCCCCGTAGCGACTGCAGCCTCGGGCATGTACGGTCTGAGAGTCGAGGCCGCGACGATCAGCCCGATCGACCAGGTCAAGATCGACCTGCATCGCAAGCTCATCGATCGGCTCGACCTCGAAGCACTGGAGCAGATTCCTGATCAACGACTGCTCAACTCCGAGATCCGCGCCGTGGTCATTGACCTGCTGCGCGAAGAGAACACTCCGCTCACGGTAGCCGATCGCGAGGACATCATCGAGCAGGTGCTCTACGAGATCACCGGCCTCGGACCTATCGAGCCGCTGTTCCGCGACATGAGCATCAGCGATATCCTGGTCAACGGCTCGAAGGAGATTTACATCGAGCGCGGCGGCCGCCTGACGCGCGTAGCAGCAACGTTTCGCAATGACGCTCACCTGCTCGCCGTTATCGACCGCATCGTGAGCCGCGTCGGAAGGCGAGTGGATGAATCGTCGCCGATGGTCGATGCCAGGCTGCCGGATGGATCGCGAGTGAACGCGATCATCCCGCCGCTGGCGCTCGATGGACCGGTGCTCTCGATCCGACGCTTCGGTATCGATCTTTCGATCCAGAAGTTGATAGACAATGGAACTCTGAATCCCGCGATGGCGTCTCTGATCGCAGCCTGCGTGGCCGCCCGCCTCAATATTCTCGTGTCGGGTGGCACGGGCGCGGGAAAGACCACACTGCTCAACGCTATGGCGTCGTTCATTCCCCCCGACCAGCGGGTGATCACGATTGAGGATGCCGCCGAGCTCCGTCTTCAGCAGGATCACGTAGTCCGTCTCGAAACGCGACCTCCCAATGCCGAAGGCGGCGGAGAAGTAAAGGCGAGGGATCTCGTGAAGAACGCGCTCCGCATGCGGCCTGACCGGATCATCGTGGGCGAGGTGCGCGCTGCAGAGGCTTTGGACATGCTCCAGGCGATGAACACGGGTCATGAAGGCTCGATGACCACGATTCATGCGAACTCGCCCCGAGATGCGCTCTCGAGGCTGGAAACCATGATCCTCATGTCGGGCGCCAATCTCCCCGACCGTGCGATGCGCGAGCAGATCTCGTCGGCCCTGGACCTGATCATTCAGGTGACCCGGCTGGCAGATGGTACACGCCGCATCACGAGCTTGGTCGAGATCACTGGAATGGAAGGTCCGGTCACGGCGACTCAGGAGATATTCCGCTTCCGCCGCAGGGGCATCGCGCCCGACGGACAGGTCATCGGCGATTTCGAGACTACCGGTGTTCGTCCGGCGTTCATGGAACGGCTTCGTGTGGCCGGCCTGGAGATTTCAAACGACTTGTTTGCCGAGGCAACGCTGCGGTGATCCTTGTCCTCACCGCCATCTTCCTTGCGACGATGGCGTTCGTGGTCGGTGGCTATGTTCTGGTCAACCGCCGGACGCTCGAAGCGGCCGATGTCGCCCGTTCCCGTCTACGCGCGCCAGATGGACCTGAGCGAACCTGGTCGATCCTCAAGGACGACAAGATCAGCGATGTTCCGTTTCTCAACCGTTTGTTGAGCGGCAGAAACTGGATCGACGCGATTGGCGTTCAGTTGACCCGCGCAGGCTCGGAAATCAAGCCTGCCAGCTTCGTTCTTTTGGCATTGACGTCAGGCGTCTTCGGTATGCTGCTGGCGAAGCTGGTGGGCAGCGGACTCGCTGGGGTCGCTCTGATGATAGCAGGGTGGCTCGCGCCCTTGTTCTGGCTCAAGCGCCGGCAGAAGAAGCGCCTCAAGGCATTTGAGGAGCAACTTCCTGACGCCATCGACATGCTCGTGAGCGCCATGAAGGCGGGGTATTCCTTCCAGGCCGCGACGCAGTTCATCGGGGAGGAGATGATTGCCCCCATCGGACCGGAGTTCTCCCGGTTCTACGACGAGCAGCGTCTGGGTATGGACGTGCGAAGTGCCCTGCTGGGCATGCACAGCCGCATCGACAGCATTGATCTCAAGATGCTCGTCACCGCTGTGCTGATTCAGCGCGAGACCGGCGGCAATCTCGGAGAAGTTCTCTCCAGCCTCGCCGACCTCGTCAGACAGCGAATAGCGATGAAGGGACAGATTCAGACTTTGATAGCCGAGCCGAAGCTTTCGGCGCGGTTTCTCGCTGTGCTTCCCGTGATCGTGTTCCTCGTGCTAACCATCATGAATCCCCATTTCTTCGACCCGATGCTTGCCGAGGGCAGCCCTGGAAGGGCAGTTCTGATCGGTTCGGCGATTTCTGTCGTAATCGGTTACATGATCATGATGAGAATTGCGGACGTGGACGTATGACGACTTCTGTCCTTCTTTTCGCACTCATCATTCTGGGCGTCGGCGGCATGGCCGTGGCCCTCTGGCTGCAGTTGCGCGAAGCGTCGCGTCGCGATGTGGTGGACCGGGCGCTGGGTGCTACCGCGAACCCGGAAGTGAGACGCGCGGTAAAACGTGGCCCTGGGAGCGATCAGGAAAATTCCCTGCGCGCCCGGATGATGAAGAAGGCGCCGTCCGTCTGGTCGCAGAACCAATCGGTCCAGCATCGCTTGATCCAGGCAGGCTACGATGGTCCGGTAGCCCCGTTTTCTTATTCGATGATCCGGCTGATAGTGCTTGTAGGACTTCCACTTATTGCCTTGCTGGTATTGCCGCACACCAGCTTTATCAAACTGCTCGTGGGTGTAGGATCAGCGGCCTTGCTGGGTCTCATGCTCCCGCCCTTCGTGCTGCTTCGCCTGGTCGCGATGAGGCAGGACAAAATCAAACGTTCCCTGCCTGACGCGCTCGACCTTCTGGTGGTTTGCGTGGAAGCCGGGATCAGCCTGGACGCAGCGATATTGCGCGTGGCTAAAGACCTTACATATGTTCATCCCGCACTCGCTGAGGAGTTGCTTGTGGTCAGCCGCAAGACAAACGCCGGAATGACGCGCGAGGAGGCCCTCAGGGGGCTTTGGGATAGAACAGGCGTTGATGAAGTACGAGGGCTGGTCGCCAGTCTCGTGCAAAGCGAGAAGTGGGGCGCCAGCAGCACGCGCGTTTTGAGAGTCTCCGCCGAGACGCTTCGGCGCAAGCGAAGGCAGACAGCAGAGCGGAAGGCGGCAACAGCGCCGCTCAAGATGATCGTTCCAATGGCGTTGTTCATCTTCCCCGCCCTGTTTGTGGTAATATTAGGACCCGCGGTGATTCAAATCGTGACCGGGTTCAGTGACCAGTAGATTCCTCGTGAAGCCGAGATATTTCTTTCGTTTCCGCGCACCGCTGGAGGTAGTCATGCTTTCCGCGCGCTGGTTGCTCGCGCCGCTTGAGAGATTTCGCCGGTCCTCGTCTGGAGGCGCCGCGATTGAACTCGCCGTGATCTTCCCGGTGCTCCTTCTTCTGTTCATCGGAGCCGTGGACTACGGGCGCCTCTATTACACCTCGATCACTGTGGCTAACGCCGCGCGAGCCGGAGCGGAATACGGCGCACGCGATTTCACCACCAGCGGCGACACCGAGGCAATGAAAACCTTTGCACAGCAGGACGGCCAGGAAGCTGGCACGCTCACGCTGAGCGCGCGGAGATACTGCCAGTGCGCGGGGGCGGCAAACGGATGCACCGCGTGTTCAGGTGGTGCCGCGCCAGACGTTTTCATCGAGGTTACTGCCAGCAAGAATGTGGCGATGTCACTGCCCTACCCCGGCTTGCCGAGCAGCGTGTCGATTGCACGCACGGCGACATTCAGAGTTCAGTAAGAAGGACCTTACGTCAAGTCATGTAAAACGGAGATTCCAATGGTGAGCACCTTGAATACCGCACCCCGGCGCAGACTGACCAACCGGCGCGGTGCAATGATGGTTTTCGTGGCGATTGCGGTGGTTGGATTGCTGGGGATGCTCACGCTCACACTCGACATTGGTGCTGGCGGGCGGCAACGCAGAATCGCTCAGACCGCAGCCGACGCCGGTGCGATCGGCGGTGGCACCCAGATTTTCAGAGGAATGGACAGCGTAACAGTTGTCGCGGCCGCGACTAGCTCTGCGACCCTCAACGGATTCAGCTCGAGCAATGTCACGGTAAGCTATCCGCCAGCCACCGGAACTTTCGTGGGGAATCGGAACTACGTCGAAGTAGTTATCGCAAAAAATATCCCGACGATCTTCGGAAGTATTTTCGGGAAGTCATCGATCGACATTCGGGCGCGCGGAGTCGCGGGGCTGGGAAGCATCAGTTCGTACTGCGTATTCGGTCTCGCGGCCTCTGGAAATGGCATCGACATAGTAGGTGACCTGACAACCACCTGCGGCGTCGTTTCGAACGCATCGATCTATGTGAAGAAGGGCATTGCTGGTGATCCGACACCTACAGTGGCTGCAGTCGGCAGCGTTGACGGAGGGCCGTCGGGAAATACCTTCACCGGGATACCGCCCGTACCCGACCCCTATTCCTACCTGCAAGTGCCGGCGGAAACGTCCTGCAATTTCACGACTGTGCGCGTAACGTCCACGACAACTCTCAACCCCGGTGTTTACTGCGGCACCGCCACTACGCCCGCGATCAAGGTAGACATGAACAAGCGCGCGATACTGAATCCGGGTACGTACATCCTGCGGGGCGGCGGTCTCGATGCCGGCGAGATCGAGGCCATCGGCGTCACCATTATCAACACGAACGGTCCGGGAAACAATCAGTCCGCTTACAAACCGATCACTTTCGGCAATTCCTGCTCTCTCAAGATCAGTGCTCCAACGAGCGGGCCATACAAAGGGATAGTCATTTTTCAAGACCCCGCGGCGCCGGCGAGCTCCAACAAGGATGAGTACGTAAACCGCGTTTGCGGCCAAGGTGGCGAGCCTGACATTGAGGGCGTGCTGTACTTTCCCACTCAAAGCTTCAGCCTCGACAACAGCAACGGCAAGCTGAACGTGAAGGGAACACTGGTAGCCAGGTACATCACCGGACAGAACGGCGGAGGGAAATACACTTTTACGTTCGACAATACCGGTAATTCGGCGCCGAAGCGTCTTTCACTGGTCCAATGATCTTCCGCCGGTTGATCCGGTTCAAGGCCGATGACAGGGGCGCGGCCATGGTCGAGCTTGCGCTCGTCATGGGGGTCGTGTTCCTGCCTATGGTGTTCGGAGTGATTGAGTTCGGTCGCGGCGTCTGGGTGAAGACCACGGTGACGACCGCCGCACGAGAGGGCGTGAGATTCGCCATCGTTCGAGGTACGCTGAGCGGAGTGGTGACCGATTCCACCGCCGTCGCCAACTATGTCAAGGGGAAAACTCAGCTCAGCCCGATCGTGGTCAGGCCATCGTGGTCTCCTGACAAAGAACGGGGGTCGACCGTGCAAGTCCAGGTAACGTACAACTACGTTCCCATCGTGCCACTCATGTCTGCGCGGACAATCACCAGCACGTCCCGGCAGGTGATCGCCTTCTAGCTCTGGGGTCAAGGATCGAAACGGGGAGCGCGTCGTTTGACGCGCTTCTTTTTTTTGCTCCCATTCCCCGCCATACTTCGACCATGCTCCTACGCCGCTATTACGACGAACGACTCGCTCAGGCCAGTTACCTGGTCGCCTGCGATCACGCCCGCGTCGGCTTGATCGTCGACCCCAATCGTGACATCTCGCAGTACATCGACGCCGCGGCTACTGAGAATATCCGAATCGTCGCCGTCACCGAGACCCACATCCACGCCGACTTCGTCTCGGGCGCTCGGGAACTAGCGGCCCGCACAGGCGCCCAGCTTTACCTCTCGGACGCTGGCGATGCCGACTGGAAATACCGCTTTGCAGCTGAAGCCCGGGCCGAACTCCTTACCGATGGGTCGCACTTCATGGTGGGAGACGTTCGCATCGATGCCGTCCACACACCGGGCCACACGCCGGAGCACATGACGTTCCTCCTCACCGACACCGCCACAGCCGCTCAGCCCATGGGAGCGCTCACCGGCGACTTCATCTTCGTCGGCGACGTCGGCCGCCCTGATCTCCTCGAGCGCGCAGCCGGGTTCGCCGGAACGATGGAAGCTGGAGCAAGGCAGCTCTTCCAGTCGCTACAGGCTTTCAAGCACTACCCCGACTACCTGCAGATATGGCCCGGACACGGCGCCGGCTCCGCCTGCGGAAAATCGCTCGGCGCAATGCCGCAATCCACGCTCGGCTACGAGAAGCTTTTCAACTGGGCGCTCGCCGAACCCGACGAGACCCGGTTCGTTGCAGAGGTACTCGCAGGCCAGCCCGAACCTCCCGCCTACTTCGCAACGATGAAGCGGGTCAATCGCGACGGCCCTGGTCCCTCCCCTGCTTCGACGCCCACCCAGGTGTCAGCGACGGAAATCGCCCACGCGCTCCACTCCGCGGCCGTCGTCGTCGATACTCGCCCAACCTCGGACTTCGGAGCCTCGCACGCCGCTGGGTCGATAAGCATTCCGCGCAACAAGTCATTTCTCAACTGGGCAGGATCCCTCCTGCCATACGATCGCGCCATATGGTTCATCGGTCCGGCAAGCGATGACGCGCGCCGCGACCTCGCATCGGAATTGGCGCTGATCGGCATCGAGAAGATTGCGGGCATCTTCCCCTCTGACGCGCTTCCGCAGGTGACGTCGCACGACGTCGCCATCGGGTCTTCCCCTCAAATGAGCATATCCGCCGCCCGAGACGTCGTGGGCGTGCCGATTCTCGATGTGCGCGGCAGAAGCGAATTCTCGAGTGGCCACATTCCCGGCGCAATCAACATTCCATTAGGCGAGCTCCAGCGACGGATGGAGGAGATCCCCAAAGGCCCGCTCATCGTCCATTGTCAGACCAGCTCGCGCTCGGCCATCGCGGCAAGCCTTCTCAGGCGCTGTGGATGGAATGACGTGAGGAACATGTCGGGCGGTTTTGTGGAATGGGAGCGAAGTGGCAATAGCTTCGAGCGGGGCACCCGCGCAGTCAGGAGCTGACGCATGACGCCGCCGCTCATGCCAATGCCGCCCCGCGGCGGCCGACATATGAACGAAAAGCCAGCCTCCTGGCGCGAACGGCTGGACGCGCTTCGCTACATTCCACCGCTCGTAAAGCTGGTCTGGGAAACGCACCGCGGCTACACGCTCGCCATGATGGTCCTTCGCTTCGTGCGAGCCTTCGTCCCCGTCGCGACGTTCTGGGTTGGCAAGCTCATTCTCGACACAGTGATCGCGGTGAGAGATGGCCAGGCCGAGCTGCCGCTGCTTTGGCGGTATGTCGCGATCGAGGTCGGAATCGTCATCACCGGAGAGATTCTCGCTCGTGCCTCGTCGCTCATAGAAAGTCTGCTCAGCGATCTCTTTTCCAACCGCATGAGCATCCGCCTCATGGACCACTCGGCCAGCCTCGACCTGGCGCAGTTCGAGGATCCCACTTTTTACGATCACCTGGAGCGCGCAAGGCGGCAGACCGTTGGCCGGATTGCGCTCCTGACGCAGGTGGTGTCGATGACGCAGGAGGCGATCACGCTACTGACGATTGGCGGCGTTCTGATCGCGTACAGCCCGTGGATGGTTGCGCTTCTCATCGTAGCCGTGATGCCGAGCTTCCTCGGGGAGACGCACTTCGCCGCGCTTGGATATTCCCTGCTCTTCAGGTGGACACCGGAGCGGCGCCAGCTCGACTACCTGCGGCTGGTGGGCGCAAGCGACAAGACGGCGAAGGAAGTGCAGATGTTCGGTCTCGCGCCGTGGCTGACCGAGCGCTACCGGGCGCTCGCGGAGCGCTTCTACAACGAGAACAAGCGCCTTTCGATTCGGCGTGGGAGCGTGAGCGCCCTTCTGTCCGTCTTCGGGACGATTGGCTATTACATCGCCTACGTCATTGTGATCCTGCGCGCTGTGCGGGGAGAGATCACACCGGGAACGCTGATCTTTCTTTCATCGTCGTTCGCCCGCGGGCGCGACACTATTCAGGGCATTCTTCTCTCGGCATCCGGCGTGTACGAGCAGGCGCTTTATCTGCGTGACCTCTTCGTGTTTCTCGAAATGAAGCCGACCATAACATCGCGCGACGGTGCGGTTCCGGTTCCGGTTCCGATAGCCAGGGGTTTCGTTTTCGAGGAGGTAGGCTTTCGATACCCCGGCAGCGACCGGTGGGCGATCAGAAATGTTTCTCTTGAGCTTCGCCCCGGCGAGAGAGTAGCTCTGGTCGGTGAGAATGGCGCCGGCAAGACGACGATCACCAAACTCATCGCGCGGCTTTACGAGCCCACTGAGGGCAGGATCACGCTCGACGGCGTTGACCTTCGCGACTATGATCTCGCGTCACTGCGACACGCGATCGGGGTGATCTTCCAGGATTTCGTGCGCTACGACATGCGATTCGATGAGAACATCGGCGTCGGCGAAATCGAGTCGGTGCGCGGCTCGCTCGACAACGGCGGCGAAGTTTCGGCCAGCATCAGGGCGGCGGCGCGGAACTCATTGGCCGAGTCGTTGTTGCCGCGCCTTCCGAATGGATAC
>JBKJRW010000031.1:0-4315 GCA_046593165.1 Gemmatimonadaceae bacterium | reverse complement strand
GGACGGACCCCCGGATACCGTCGCGTTCACGGTACCGGGAATGGAACTGAATCAGTACGGCGGATCGTTCCGCGTCACGACGCCGACGCTTCGCTTCTTCAGTGCAACAGCGAGTGCCAGCCGAGGCAAGGTTCCGATATTCAGGGAGGCCGCGCCCGGTCGCAGTACGAGGTTCGATGGTGCGCTCGATCTCCGTCCGACTACTGCGCTGCGGGGATCGCTTCAATTTTCGCGGCTGATGATCGAACGCTCTGGCGACGGGTCGCGGTTCTCGACCGAGACCATTCCGCGTCTCAAGATGGAGTACCAGGTTAGTCAGGCGCTGTTTCTTCGGCTTGTCGGACAGTACGCCGCGAGGTCGCGCTCATCTCTTCGTGATCGGAATGGCAGGCCGATTCTCGTGGGCGGAGTGCGCGATGCTGGGAACACAACCAACGAACTCTCGATGGACTGGCTTTTCAGCTATCGACCCATCCCCGGCACGCTGGTTTACCTCGGGTACGGATCGACCATGGAAGAGCCGAACGAGTTTCGATTCCAGGATCTGCGTCGCACGCGGGATGGGTTCTTTGGGAAGCTGAGCTATCTGTTCAGGTACTGAGCACCGGCGACCGGATCGTGGAGCCTTCCCGATGGCTGTTCAAACAAACCACGCCGCGGCCACAGCCATCCCGCCAAGCGTAACCCCGACGATACATCCCCATATAGACTGAAGGCGGCGCTTGCCGTGCTCCCTCGCGGCCCCGACCGGATCCTCCCTCACCTCGGCTGCGTAGCGCCGACTGGTGATTCGCGGAAGCCAAACCAGGTGAGACCAGACGAACACGATCACCATACCGACGTAGGCGAGCGTCACCGGAAGTGGACTTGGCAGCCAGATGACGACTGTCATGAAGCTGATCATCGTCAACATCATCACGACGCTCCACCTGATGACGCCACGCCGCTCTTCGTCATCGCGTGCCACACGAAAGAGGCGGTTCGCCCTGAAGACCACCGCCGCACCACCACCGATTAGGCCACTCGCCGCACCGGCGAGCGGCCCGGACAATGCTCCCATCCCAAAAATCTTGGCCGTAAGTTTCCCGCCCGCAGCCGCCTGCCCCGCGCTAATCGTGGCCGCGCCGGCAAACGTTGGAGCGGCCAGCGAGATCGCGGCAAGCACTCCGGCCGTGAACGCCGCCGACGGCGCGGTATCCACCACCTGTCGCGCCAGCGATTCGCGAAGGCGGGCACGGGAGCGCGAGAGACGCTGCTTCACTGCATCCTCTGTCATTCCGAGCAGTGTCGCGACCTGATTGGCGGACTGTCCTTCCCTGTAATACAGAATCACTATCTCCCGGGCACTCGCCGGCAGTGCGTCAATGGCGGACGCAAGCGCCGCCCTCTCCTCCGCGGCGACAATCTGCTCCATCGCGTCGGGACGGGGGTCGGAAGCGGCCGCGAGAATCTTGTCGGCATCCCGGTTGGTGATCCGCCGCCCAAGCCGGATGCGCGACCGCAGTGCGTGATGCGCGCGGTTGCGCGCGAGTTGCCGTATCCACGGAAGAAAACTCGTGGGATCCTTCAACCTGCTTAAGCCCGTCCACGCTGAGATGAACACATCCTGGGCTACGTCGGCGCTCGCTTCGGAATCCCGAAGTATCGCGAGCGTAATCGACGTCACCACCGTGCGTGTTGCGTCGACCAGTCTTCCGAATGCGTCCTGATCGCCGCTGGCGGCGGCGATCACATCATCCTGAAGCGAGAATGCGACGAAGGAATCGTTCATCGAGTGGACAGGAACTCATCAATCATGGAATAGAGATACTGCGGATCGTCCAGCATCACGAAGTGCCGCGCGTTCTTCGCCATCATTACACGCCGATCCGGGATGCGCGACACTTGAGCGGCATAGCTCGCCAGAACAAGTTTGCGCCTTTCTTCGGTAAAATCGAATCCAGATGCGATCAATAGCACAGGAGTGCGAATGGCGGCGACCTCCGCACGCAGATCGGTGGTCAGCATCTCTGCAATGGCTCGGCCCATGGTGACCCCGTCCGATGCACGACCCCAGCGGGCACCCATCGCCGCGTGGGACGAGTCCCTCGACTGTGCTCGCAGGGCCATCGCCGTCTGCACGGCAAGTTGCTCCGATGTAAATGTGGCGGCCATGGTACTGAATTGAGTGGCCTGTCCCATCGCTTTTGCCGGTGTCATGCTCGAGTCGCCGAGACCGGGGAGGTACGGGACGCCGTCCACTGCGATGATGGGCCCGACCAGTTCGGGTGCCGTCGCCGCGACCCAGAACGCGAGGAACGCACCAAGGCTGTGTCCGAGGAGAACGGGCCTCTCGAGATGGTTGTCGCGGATGTAACGGATGATGGCGTCGCGTTCCGCCTCGAGATATTTGTCCGCCTTGAGCGCGGGAACGCCGGCGAATCCAGCCAGCGTGAGCACGTGCATGTCGAAGCGGTCGCGATATCGTTCGACCGTGCCATTCCAGACCTCCCCGGCGGAGAGGAGCCCGGGAATGAGTATCATTGGACGTCCGTGGCCCACTCGCACGACCTTGAAGCCGGGCGTAGAGTTCGCTACCTGTGGTGTTGACTCGTTGATTGCAGACTGCGCCTTCGAGATGAGAGGCGCGCCGGCAATGAATGCAATGAATGCAATGAATGCCGCAGCAAGGGCCGCGCTGGGAGTGCGATTGGCAAGGGACATGGATCAGGCTCCGGTCGTTACGGGCTCCTTGAAGTAGGCGCCTCTCCGGACTGAGTAGCCGCTCGCGGCAAAAGGTGACAAAAGGGGGGCAGTAAGCCAGAGTCACTAGAGCCAGCCGCGACGGTGCTAGGGCCTCGCTGATTCGCTTCGACGCTGCTCCAGCCGCAATTGTGCCGCACGCGCGCATCCCGCAAAGTTGAATCCAGTGCCGCCCGAGCTACCCGAATGCGTCACGGCGATGAATCGCGCCTCTCTCTCGGTGAGTGGGATATCAGTTGACTCAGCGAAAGCCGCGCCACCATGACCGTCGTGTAGATATGACTAGCGGGCTAATCTATAGTATAGGGCACGCTTTTTCTCACTCGGCACTCTGGCCGTAACGCACCGCTCAAAGGTTTGCGAAAGACGGTAATAGTAACACTTCGCTACTTAACCTCCTTAAATGCCTGAATTTCCGATTCGCCGTAACGCAATGCTGCTCGCTGGAGCGATGGCGATGCAATCCGCAGCGCTTCAACTCAGCGCGGCGATGTCGTCGTTGACATTTGCGCTTGTCACCGGAATCTCGGGCCTTCTCGGGCTCGGCCCTGCATTGACCATGATCGCCGCCGCAATCACGGCCCAGCCGGCCGGCCGGATGATGGATAGAGTCGGACGAGTTCCCGTCCTTGGGGGAGGATTCTTCACGGGAGCGATCGGCACTGTGCTCCTCGGCCTCGGCTCGTTCTGGCATTCACCACTCGCGGCAATCCCCGGTTTCGTGCTGCTCGGAGTGGCCGGCGCGACCGGCTCTCTCACTCGCGCTGCAGCCGGGGACATGTACCCGCCAGTGCAACGCGCCCGCGGGATTTCCTACATCATGTTCGGCTCAGTGTTCGGTGCCATTCTCGGACCGACCGTATTTGCGCCGATCTTCCGGGGACGTGACGTGTCATCGGAAGCTCTCCTCGTTCCCTGGCTCGCAGGGGGTGCGATGCTGCTCGCGGCTTCCATCATCGTAATCTTCGTGCGTCCGGATCCGAAGCGGATCGCGGAAGCGATCGAGAGGTCGCTCGGCGGTGCGGGTGACGTTCCGCTCTCAGCAGCTCCGCTCGCCGAAATCCTGAAGCGCCCGGGAGCGGTTCCGGCTGTGCTCTCGAGCGTCGTCAGCTTTGCGGTGATGGCCTCGGTGATGAACCTCACCGGTTACGTCATAGTGCAGCATCACCACCACGCCCAGCATCTCGTCTTTCCCGTGATCGGTGCTCATGTCCTCGGGATGTATTTGCTGATGCCGGTGGTCGGCATGATCGTCGATCGTGTCGGACGTCGGGAGACACTTGCCGCCGGCCTTGCCTTGCTCGGTTTTTCTGCCGCCGGGTTGAACTGGTTCGAGTCGATCATCCCCATCGCGATTCTGTTATTCGGTCTCGGCCTCGGTTGGAACATGTCGTTCGTCGCCGCAACTACGCAGCTAGCCGATCTTTCCACGGCGGCCGAACGCGGCAAGCTGCTCGGGTTCAACGATTTTGTCGCCGGAGTTGCCGGATCTGTTTTCGTAATCGCCGGTGGTTTCGCCTTGAATGGCTTTGGCGTTTCCGCGCTTGCGATTGGATCGGCGCTGGTTGCGTTT
>JBKJRW010000106.1:0-13415 GCA_046593165.1 Gemmatimonadaceae bacterium | reverse complement strand
TGTAAAGTTGCCATCGTCATTACCGAGAGAACCCATCGGAATGCGCACCACAACTGTGGTGCCGCTAAAACTCGCCGCGACCGGTCCAGACCCGGCCTGACTGGCGAGAATCACTGAGGTCGGCGTGGAGTTGAAGAAACTGAGCTGATATTCCACGCGCACATTGGCCGAAGCGCCCACGGAATTGCTCGCCGGCTCAATTCCCGTACTCGCGTTGTCGTCAATATCGAACTCCAGAAAGCCAGCAAGCGCATTAGGCGCGGTTGACCCGGCCGCTACGGGAGCGGCGAAGGTCGCTGTGAGGATGAGAGAGTCTCCCTTGAAGTCTCCGCGGAGCGACAGAATATCGATTGCCTTTGGCTGTCCCGGCGCGGGTGTCGTGAGAGTGTCGCCTGCGGGATCCACGAGGTTGAATGCCAGCACACCTGCCGTCGGCGCCGTTGCTGTTGCGCTGAAAGTGACTGGTGGAAGTCCGGCGACCGTGGCAGTGAGCGTCTTCGGGCCAAAGGTGGTCCCAAGAGTCCATACGACCGACGCGGTGCCGGTAGAACCGGTAGTCTGAGTTGCCGAGTTCAGCGTACCACCGCCGCTTGCAATCGCGAACGTGACTGAAGCTCCTGGTACCGGGCGATTGCTGGCGTCGGTTACGAGAACTGTCGGGGCTGTTGGTACTGCCTGTCCGAACACGCCTACTTGCGGACCAGCGCCACTTTGCACGAGCAGGTTGGCCGGTGGACCAAAGCTGGGATCGTTCGAGTCGTTGCACGCGCCGAGCGCGAGTGTGACAAATGCGAGTGTTCCGATGAGTCTGCTCATTGCCGCTCCGGGATGGGGATTTTGGTGGAATCGCGTCGACTTCAACATCGTACCCCCCGGGCGTGACCGGCATACGTACTGTTACGTAGCCGGCGAAACCAGCTTTCGCTCTGAGCCCTATTCGCCTGCGGCCTTACGCCGTCGCACGGCCCCTTCCTTCTTCTTCTTTCGTCCTGCGATCGGAAGAACTCCGGCCTCGGCGGCGATCGCCGGAAGCACATCCGGCGCGGAGACCTGGCGGGGCTGCTTGTACGTGAACCGCTTGCCCTCGTAGTTCCGGAAAACCACTTCGTCGTCATTGATCTCCTCTACATACTCCGGAAGCAGGGGCACCTTGCCGCCGCCGCCCGGTGAGTCGATGACGAACTGCGGCACCGCAAGACCCGACGTCCACCCGCGCAACGCCTGGATGATCTCGAGACCCTTTTGCACCGTCGTCCGGAAATGCTCACCGCCCGCGACCTGGTCGGCCATGAAGATGTAGTATGGCCGCACGCGCGCCTTAAGCAGCTCGTGCATCAGCTTCATCATCACCTTCGCATCGTCATTGACGCCCTTGAGCAGCACTGTCTGGCAGCCGAGAGATACGCCGGCTTTCGACAGGCGGTCGAGCGCCGCGACTGCCGCGGGGGTCAGTTCGTCGGGGTGATTGAAGTGCGTGTTCATGTAGATCGGATGGTACTTCTGCACCATCTCGCAGAACTCGGGCGTGATGCGCTCAGGCAGATGCGAGGTAATGCGGCTGCCAATGCGGATGATCTCGATGTGCGGGATCGCCCGTAGCTGCTGGAAGAGGTACTCCAGGCGCCGGTCGCTCAGCATCATGGGGTCGCCGCCGCTGAGGATCACATCGCGAATCTCGGTGTGCTGGCGGAGATACTCGAACGCCGAGTCGTACTGGTTAAGCGGAATTTTCTCCGGATCTCCGACTTTGCGGCGACGCGTGCAGAACCGGCAGTAGGTGGCACACACGGGGCTAACCAGGAACAACGCGCGGTCGGGGTATCGGTGCGTGATGTTCGGTACCGGCGAGTCGCCCTCCTCATCGAGCGAGTCGATGACTCCGTCAACGACATCGAGTTCCTCGACTGTCGGTATGTACTGCTGCCACATCGGGTCCCCGATCTCCTTGATCGAGTCCAGCGCTGCGGGCGTGATGCGCATCTGGAAGTTGTCGAACGCCGGGCCGAGGGCCTCGACGTCGATGGCATCGCCGAACTTTTCGCGCAGCTTGTCGAGAGTCGCGATGCTCTCATCCTTCAGAATCCTTTGCCAGTCACTCATTGGGACACTCCATGCGCCATCCATTCCACGAATGGGGCGCGGCTCTGCAACCGTTTTGTGTAAGTGATCCGGTCGTCCGCCGGCGCGTAGAAATCGCGCGCCCGCGCGGCCTCGACATAGCCACGACGCAGATAAAATCCGCGCGTGTCCTTGTAGTCGGATCGGGACGATGTTTCGACTACCACCATTCTGGCGTTCAGTCCCTTTAGCCTTCGTTCAACCTCGTTCAGGAGGATGGTTCCGCTTCCGGAACCCTGCGCGGCAGGATGCACTGCGATCCAGTACAGATCGAAAGTGCGGTCGGTGCCGGGCGTGGGGCCGTAGCAGGCAAAGCCGGCCAGCTCCTCTTCCGGGGTGAAGGCGCCGAGGAAGAAATAGTCGGAACTGGCTGGAGTGTTCAATGAAAATCCAGAGTACAACACTTCGGTGGTCTCACGTGTTCCAAAGACAATATCGAAAAGTTCGATCGCGACATCGATCTCTTCACTGCGAAAGACCTTCGTAGCCGACACAATGTCCCGAACCCGTTCGCGATGAGCGGGCGCGAGGTCTCCAATAGCGATTGGTGGCCTGTCTACCGCAGCGGGTTTTGACGGCGTACGAATCCGTGCCGGGAGCAATCTTGACGGAGTAAAGATTCTCACGGCGCGACTGCGAGAAGAGCACTCATGCCCGACAGGTGGAGCGACCTCTGCCACAACTCGGGCGAGGTATCGATGCGCTGCCGAAGCCCTGCCTCGCAAACCCGCTTCACGAGTGCGGTGTAGTCCATCCCTGCAACCCGAGCCATCCGCGCGAGCCCTGCATCCGGCGAAATATCAGGGTTGGGATTCACCTCGAGCAGCCATGGCTGGCCGTCAGCGTCGATCCTGAAATCCACGCGGCCATACCCGCTTCCACCCACGGCGCGCCACGCGGTAACGGCGATCCGCTCGAGCTCGGCCGCGAGTCCATCGGGGAGGTTTGCGGGACACGATGGCGTCGCACCAACATCCTCCTCGCTTCCGGTAATCCACTTGGACTGATACGACACGATCTTCCACATCCCGCGGGGCATCTCGCCGAAATGGATCTCTGCTATCGGCATCACCTCGTCGTCCACGATGCCGACATTCACTTCACGGCCGTCCACATACCTCTGCACCACGACTTCGTCCCAGCGCTCGTGCATCGCCTCTACCCGCGCAGTGAGGGCACGACCGGTTCTGACCACCGACCTCTGCTCGATCCCAATCGATGCATCCTCTGCGGCCGGTTTGCAGATGGCCGGGTACCCGACGCTCGCGAGCGCCTGGCCCGTTCGCGCCAGAGTCCACCGAGGCACGGGAAGCCCGGCGCGATCGAGGAGCGTATTCACCACATTTTTTTTCAGGCAGAGCGCGGTGGTCATGCTGGTGTTTCCGGTAAACGGAATTCCGAACAACTCCAGCACCGCGATCACCATCGGCTCGAGCGCGGCTACACCGTCGATGCCCTCGCAGAGATTGAAGCACAGGTCGAATTTCGCGCGACGCACGCGCTCCACCCAGCGCCCATCGGGATTGACTGGAATGCGGACGTGGTCGTGCCCCCAGTCGGCGATAGCGTTTTCGACCGCTTCGACCGATTCGAGAATAAGTCCATCCGGGTTTGCCCCGAGCGCGGACATCCCGTCGAACAGCACACCGATTTTCATGCTCGCGCCTCCCTCGGCGCCGCTCTTACGCGGCGAGGTCTCTCTGGAGCATCCGGCCGAGCGCGACTCCCTGCCGCGCGGCCGCCAGTTTCAAACAGGATTGGATGAGCTGGTCGTAGCTCATGCCTGCCGCGCGGGCTGCTTTCGGAAAGCAGGAATTATCCGCGGGGTCGGGCAGAATACCGGGGAGTGGATTGATCTCGATCACATTCGGCTTTCCGTCGGCGTCGAGCCGGACGTCGATCCGCGACCAGTCGCGGCAGCCGAGCACACGGTAGGCATCGAGGGTGACGCGCTCGATTTCCTTCGCGAGTGAATCGCCGATGTGGGCGGGACAATCGAACATCTGAAGAGGGCGCTCGGGGCGATCCCAGATCCACTTGGCCTCATAGCCGTAGATGGGGAGCGCTCCCTCGGGCAGTGACGCGAAATTCATCCCGACGATGGGGAGAACATTCGCTTCGTCTCCGTTGCCGAGCACCGCGCAGGTGAACTCAGCGCCAGGCAGATACTCCTCGACGATCACCGGCTGGCGGTAGGTCTCGAGGAGGAACCTGGTTTGTGTTTCGAGGTCGGCGTGTGTCGGGCAGAAATTCTTCTCGGTGATTCCCTTGGACGATCCTTCGTGGATCGGCTTGGCAAACACAGGGAGCAGGAGCTCGCGAGCGCGTGCGAGGTCGCTCATGTCTCTCACCACTGCAAAGCGCGGGGTCGGCACACCGTGCCACGCGAGCGCCTCCTTGGTCTTCGCCTTGTCCAGGCAGAGCGAGAGCGTGAGAGGGTCGCTGCCGGAATAAGGGATCCCGTAGAATTCGCAGATGGCCGGGACATGCGCCTCGCGATTCACGCCGTGCTGCCCCTCGGCGATGTTGAAGACGATGTCCGGGCGGGCATCTCTCAGGCGCTCGGGGAAGTCTTCGGTGGCCTCGAGGCGGATCACTTCACCAACTTCTGAGAGGGCGTTCGCTACGGCGTCGATGGTGTCGGCGCTGTCCCACTCGGCGTATTCGTCGCTGATACCGGGAGGTTCTTCGTCTGGACGGGACGACTCACCGTCAGCCGGCATGGGGTTCCGCGCGGCCGCCTCTGTCGTGTCTGGGAGCTCTGGTTTCTGATTGTAGGCGAAACCGATGCGAGTCATCCGGTCCCTACGAAAAAACGCGAGCGTGATTCATGAGTCCGAGTATATAAACGCCTACTATATGGCGCAACGGATTTCTGACGCCAAAAAAACATTTCCCGGTGAAAAAATTTTCAGACCTTGTGGTAAATGATGCGAGCTGCCTCGGCCCGGTCCGCTGCAGGGTAAACCTCAAAGTCCGAGAAGAACGCGGGTGCCTCCGCCTGGAGAATGCGGATGATGATGATCGCGCAGCGGCGAATCTCGAACTCCGCCCCCTCGCCCGACCTCAGCTCGAGCATCGTCCGCCACGCGCGAGCATTGCCCGTCACCACGATCTTCGTCTCGGTAGAGTTGGGCAGCACACCGCGCGCCGCCTCACGCGCCATCTTCCGGCGGTGGACCTTGTCGCTCACCCAGGCGTAGCGCGTCATCAACTGCTCCACCAGCGCGACGTAGCTCTTCTGCGCTGCGTCCACCTGCGCGGTCCACGCTGCCTCGAGAGCCTCGTCGCCGATGATCGCCGGTGGCATCACGAAGTTCGCATCGGACTCGTCTACGTACCGCTGCGAGAGCTGCGAGTAGGCGAAGCCAGCCCGATGCCGCACCAGCTCGTGCGTGAGCGAACGACTCACTCCTTCGAGGAGCAATGAATAGTTCGCGTGCTCGAGAACACTCCCGTGCCCCTGTTTCTTGATGTTCTCGAGATACTCGCGGGTGACGCGGTTGGCGGGATTCTTCTGGCTCATGTAGCAGAGCCGCCCCGCAAACTCGGCAAGTCGCTCACCGTCGGTACTCTCCCCGAGCCAGGCGACGGGAAGATGCTCCGGCTCAGCGAACGAAGGGCGCGAGACAACGGTAACTCGGGGTTGAAAAAAAATCATTTGGGCACAGGGACCGGAAAAACGCAGAGACCGCAGAGGAGGCAGAGAAGGCAGAGGACACAGAGAGCTGCATTCCAGAAACTGAACGGCAGGAAACTACTCGCTCCCGGGAATCAGAGAAAGACGAAGGGTAGAATAGGCGCGTTGGTCGCTCACCTTGTCGAGGGCGTTTCGCGCCTCGATCGGGAGCGGGGCGAGCGCGGGATCGTACTTGATGTCCTCGAGTGGCTTCTGGCCCGCGAGGGGGACCTTCACTCCGGGATTGAGAATTCCCTGCGGATCGAATGCCGATTTCACCAACGCGAAGAGACGTAGCGCCTCGTCGCTCCACACGCGTGCCATGAGCGGTGTTCGGAGGCGTCCATCGCCGTGCTCGCCCGCGAGAGTGCCGCCCAGCCGGGCAGTGAGAGCGACGACATCGGCGAGCAGTCCCTCAACGTCGTCGCGCCACCCCGGCTTGCCGGTGTCTATCAACGGATTCACGTGCACATGCGAGTCGCCCGCGTGACCGAATATCACCCCGCGCACACCGCGTTGATCGAGCGCCAGCCGCACGCCCCTTACATACCCGGCCAGACTTTCAATAGGCACCGCTCCGTCCTCGATGAACTGCATCGACTTGAGTGCAGGGTCGAGCTTCGCGAGAATCGGACTGGCCGCGTGGCGGAGTTCCCACATCTCGTTCTGCTCGGAAGCTCCAAGTGCAACCGTGACCACCGTCGCGCCTTTCTTCCTGAATGCATCCGCAAGACCGTCAGCGCGGGTTATTGCCATTGCCTCATCATCTGCTTCGACTTCGGCGAGCAGCACCGCCTCCGTGTCGGCTGGCACGGAAGCCAGAGCGGCGGCCGAGTGATTTCCACCTCCTGCCGCGACGTCCAGAAAAGTGCGGTCGAGAAGCTCGCACGCAGATGCTCCAGCTGCGCGCGCCACGGCCGCTCCGGCGACCGCGGCGTCGAGCGAGGGGAACGCGCCGAGCACTCCGCTCGTGGCGCGCGGTGCCTCGGATAGCGTGAGTTTCACGCCGACGATGACGGCGAGAGTGCCCTCGCTCCCGACCAGAAGGTCGACCAACTCTCCCGACATCGCATAGGCGCCAACCTGGTATCCCGATGAATCCTTGGCGACTCCTGTGTGCATCGCAATACCCGACGATCCCGGCGGCGGCATCTCCGGCTGCGCCTCTCTGAAAAATCTGTCGAGCGCCGGGACCATCGAAGGAATCGCCTGGCCACGCTCGATGATCGCTCGCGAGCCGTCGTCGAACACACAGTCGAGCGCCCTCACCCACGATCGAATCGATCCAAACTTCAGCGTATGCGCGCCGGCGGCGTTCGTCGAAGCCATCCCCCCGATTGTACAGTACTCTCCGCTCGAGGGATCGACGGGAAATCGGAGGCCCTTCTCAGCGGCCGCGCGGTTTACGTCACCTCTCAGCGCACCGGGTCCAACCCACACCGAACCCGACCCGGCGTCGATATCGCCGATGGAATCCATTCGACTGAGATCGACGATCACGCCAGGCCCGATCGCGCCGCCGGCCATGCTCGTTCCCGATCCTCGCGGAACGACGGACAGCGATCGCTCGCTCGCCCAGCGAATCAGGGTAACTACATCATCCGCGTCTTCTGGAACCGCGACCGCAGCCGGTACGATGCGCCCAATTCCCGCGGCTTCCGAGTACACGGCGCGCGCCATCGCATCAGACCGATAGACTCCGCGAAATCCACTTGGCGGAAGATGACAGGACCGGGCCGACGTCTCGCTCACAGGCCGAGGCTGCTAACCCGCGGCGGATTCTCCGAGTAGTCGTAGAAGCCCTTGCCCGATTTTTTGCCGTACATCCCCGCCATGACCATTCGCTTGAGCAGAGGCGGAGGCGCGTACCGCTTCTCGCGATACTCGTCGAACATGATCTCGGCGATCTTGTACGTGGTGTCGAGGCCGACAAAGTCGAGGAGTGTGAATGGGCCCATCGGGTAACCGGCGCCGAGCTGCATCGCCTTGTCGATGTCCTCGACGCTGGCGACGTTGGACTCGAGCGCGTTGATCGCGTCGATCATGTAGGGGATGAGCAACAGGTTCACCACGAAGCCCGAGTTATCCTTTGCCCGGATGGGCTCTTTTCCCAGTTTCTTCGCAAACTCGAACGCAGTCTCGACAGTCTCATCGCTCGTCGTGATCGTGCGAACGACCTCGACGAGCTTCATGAGCGGAACAGGGTTGAAGAAGTGGAGCCCCAGCATTTTTTGCGGTCGCCCGGAGGCGGCTGCCATGGCGGCGATGGTGAGGCTCGAAGTATTCGACGCGAAGATCGTCTCGGGAGGGCAGATGGTATCGAGTTCCTTCCACATCGCATTCTTCATCTCGAGATCTTCGACGACGGCTTCGATCACGATGTCGCAATCGGCCAAGGCGCCGAGTTCGGTGGTAAAGGAGAGATTTGACAGAGTCGCATCGCGCTGTTCCGCTGTGACCTTGCCGCGCTCGATCCCCTTGGCGAGAACCTTCTCGATTCCGGCGCGAGATTTCGCGATCAAAGGGTCGGAGATTTCGCGGACGATGGTGGCGAAACCAGCCATCGCCGATACCTGCGCGATTCCGCTGCCCATGAGCCCGCCGCCCAGCACACCAACTTTTCTGATTCCCTTCACTTGAGTCTCCTTGTGGATCCGAATTCGAGCCGGTCGAGTGTCTGCTCGAGCGCGAGCTGCGCGCGCATCACGAGCTGCCGGTGCCCTTTGCCTATCTGATAACCAGCCGCTGCCCCTGCGAGTGTCGGGACTGCCGCCGCGCCACCGAGCAGCATGAACGCTTCGGGCGCAATCGCGACGGAGCCGATCACTGCGATCAACCCGCTGCCGAGTATGCCGGCAAAGAGGGTAGCGGCGCTGACGCGCACTCGGGCGCCACGACTCTCCGACAGATCGGCGTCGAGGCGTACGAGAACCCGTTCCGCATCTACCGGTATGATCGTCGCGGCCACCTGGCTCGTGCGGGTGAGGTGATATCCGCGCCCGCTGAGATTGAGATTGCGTTGAAGTGAGCCGAGCATGCCCGACTTTGGTTCCCATGTGATGCGGTCGGGAAACTTGCGTTGGACGCGGAGGCACTCTTCACGCTGCATCCATGTATCGACTGAGGCCAGAACTTCTTCCGGATTGCCGCGCACGGTGCGCGACGCGGTGGCAATCGCGGGGCCGGTGATACTCGACACGAAGCCCTGCTCTACGGGGACGGCGATGCGTGAGCGTTCTTCGGCCAGCGCCTGCGAGAGGGTGTCGGAACTGATGCCTGCTTCTTTTCCGATCTCGATGAGTTGAGACTCGGTGAGCATGCCGCTGGGGTCTGCGGTGGCGCTCGTTACCTGAAGCTCGGCCGCGCGCGCGAGGACCCTTTCTATCGCGGTTCGATCGAGAGGGGGCTGAGGGGCCGGTAGGTTCGAGCTGTCTGGCATGCTGGAAAACTAAGCGAGAGGCTCGGGAACGCTGAGATCAGACGGTTTAAGGCCTTCGGCGCAGTAGTATTTTGTCGCTCCGGCAACGTCCGCGATCAAAAAACATTGATTCGCGCCTGGCGACGCAATGCTTATCCCCGTTCAAATGCCGCCGAGGACGACGTCGATCTGCCTGCTGATGGCATCGCGGATCGCGTCAGGCAACGGAAACGCCGCCGCCAGCGATGCAACAGGATTCGATCCGACAGAGCGGTTAGCTGATCGCAGGTAGTACCTCGCGTATCCCTCCACCAACTCGGGAGCAACCTTCTGGAGGAGTATCGCTCCCCCGCGCACAGCACCCGCGGCGATGTAGCGGTCGAGCAGGCCCGAGCGGCGGTCGGTCGGAGTCACGTTGTCTTCAACGGCGGTTCTAACTTCGCTCCCAACCAGCTCGTGAGCGATCACGTAGATCGCATCGGCCGCATCGGAGCTCCGCATCGGAAAAGTCACAGCTGTCGCGTTCTGCAGCTTGCCTGCGCTCAACGTGCGACCCTCTCCGTTGAGCGGAAGAGAGAGAAGTATCTCTCCACCAGTCTGGCGGGTGTTGTTGAGAAAGCGCTCGAGGCGCGGTCGGTAAGTGTTCTGCCAGAGACTGCTGACCTGCGTGATAACAGGAGCACGCTCACGCTGCTGCTGGTCCCAGTACGCTCTGTAAAAACGGGTATTCTCATCGCGCACCGATTGCGCGAAAAGTCTCACCCAGTCGCGATCGGCGGGCGACGGAAAGTATCCGGACAGCAGCGCGATTAGCTCGGCCGACTCGCGGTCGCCCGCTGAACGCGGGTTTCCGTCAGCGCGTTCAAAAATGTCGAGCGCGCGAAGCATTTCATCGAGTGATTCGAAATAGAGCGGGACGAATTGTGCATTTACCAGCGCGCTGTTGAGCGCAACGCGCGACCGGAGGGTCGGCATGTTCGCGTCGAGTTGTGACGTGACATTTGCGCGACGCTTGAGGTCCTGCATCTCCGCCTTGTATCCGCGGCGGAAATAGGGAATCAGGGTAGTGTCGTCCTGGATCATCGCGAATCCGTGCAGCCAGAGGTCGACGTGCTGACGAGTCCTTACCGGCCAGGTCGATGGAGGAATCGAGGTCTGGTCGGGGCTTCCGGCCGGATCGGGCGAGCCAGTTGCAGGTCCTCCCATTGATGCGCACGCAGCAAGCACCGCGACGACTCCGCCCATCGTTGCAAGCCGCAAAGTTCTGAAAAACATTCTCATTCTCCGGGTTTATGCCGCGCCGAAGCGCGGGAACGAGAGCCCGGCTCTCGCGCAGGCTCGGCTAGATCGATTCCACTATCAGCGCTATTCCCTGGCCACCGCCAATGCAGGCACTGCCCAGGCCGTAGCGCTTGCCTTCAGCACGGAGTGTATGCAGTAGATGGGCCGTAATTCTCGCCCCCGACGCGGCGAGCGGATGGCTCAGCGCGATCGCGCCACCCTGCCGGTTGAGCTTGTCTCTCGGAATGCTCAGCTCGCGCTCCACCGCGCATGCCTGGGCCGCGAAGGCCTCGTTCACCTCGATCAGGTCCATGTCGTCGAGGCTGAGTCCAGCCGAGGCAAGGGCCTTCTTCGCTGCCGGGACGGGCCCGATCCCCATCACCTTCGGATCGACTCCTGCAACTCCCCATGAGACGAGTCGCCCAAGCGGCTTCAGCCCTCGCTCGGCCGCAAATGCTGCACTGGCGATGACGAGTGCGCCGGCCCCGTCTCCGATACCGGAAGCGTTGCCCGCCGTGACTACACCGTTTTCCCTGAAGACGGGCTTCAGTTTCGCCAAGCCTTCCAAAGTCGATTCGGGGCGCATGTGTTCGTCGCGCTCGAACATTTCGTCTTTTTTCGTCTTCGGGTTGCGCACGGGCACGGGCACAACCTCGTCGGCGAAAGCACCGGCAGCCCAGGCATCGCGGGCAAGCTGCTGCGATCGCAATGCGAACTCATCGATGCTCGACCGATCGAGCTTGTAACGCTCCGCGAGATTCTCGGCCGTCTCGGCCATCGCCAGTCCAGCGTGGCTATCGGTCAGCGCCGACCAGAGGCTGTCTTCGAGTTGAGGCGACTTTCCGAAAGGAACTCCCCAGCGAACACGGGCGATGTGGGGTGCCTGCGACATCGAGTCCGCGCCTCCCACCAGGCACGCCTTCGAGTCGCCATTGAGAATCTCGTAGGCGCCACTTACGACTGCCTGGAATCCTGATCCGCACAGGCGATTGAGCGTAAGGGCCGACGATTCTTCGCGCATTCCCGACTTTAGCGCTACATGGCGGGAGAAGTACGCGGAGTCGGCCGTTGTGTAGAGAACGTTGCCGAGTATCGCGCTGTCGATGTCGTCGGCGCCGATGCCCGAGCGTTCGATCGCGGCCTTCGCAGCGTGTGTGGTGAATTCCGTCACCGTCACATCGCGAAGCGCTCCACCAAATGTGCCGAACGGCGTGCGGACAGCCGAGAGAAATACGATGCTGTCAGTAGTTGTCATTTCATGTCTGGAGCTTTCAGCGTTTAACTGCGGGTTACAACAAAGGGCGAACGACCGGGAATGCCACGGATTAGACGGATTTAACGGATTACACGGATAAACCGATCGTGGATAATCGTCGATGCGGAGAATCCATGTTGCACTGAGAAATTTTTTTCCTTTTCTATCAACTACGTGCCTGATTAATGGTTTCTTCAGAGCCTTTCGTCAGTTCCTTATCCGTGGATTCCGTATAATCCGTGAAATCCGTGGCCCCATTCCCCGTCTAAGCGAACTCACCCGACGCCACGACCACAGGCGACACAGAACTTCCAGCCCTTCTCCAGCTCGCTGCCACACGCCGGGCATCTCGATACGGAGAGATTGTTACCGCAATGCGGACAATAGACCACCGATCTGCCTTCGGGCAGCGTGCCTCCGCAGAAGCGGCAGCCCTCGGGGACAGGGGCGTTCATCATGTTGGACAGCGCAACCGGCGCTGCCCTCGACGCCTCGACTGGCGGAGCAGCGGGCAATGACCCAGCGGGGGGCGAAGATACGGGGAACGTGGCTGTGATGCCGGGAGTGGCTGATGCGCGTCCATCGGCCGTCGCATTGTCGGTGGGCGATGCGGGCGGAATCGGCGTCGCCGATGAGAGGGTTCCGCTCCCAGTCGAGCCGGGATCGTCACCCGACACTGTGAGCGCGCGAATGCGACGCAGCGCTTCGGGCGCAAGCGAAACCTTCGATGAGGCAAACTCACGAAACGCACCGGGGTCCATGTTGCTCGACTCCACCTCCGCCCTGAGCTTGTCGCGCATCGATTGATCGGTCTGGATGTAGTCGCGTTCGCCCGACAAGAGGCGTGTCATCGCGATCTCGTAATCCTGATTCGTCTCGATGCCGAGTTCGCGGCGGTGATGCCGATACGGGATCAGAGTCTCGTACAGCTCCTGCACCGTGAACGGCAGCGTCAGGTACTCTGAGTGGCGATGCCTGATGTTGCTCACAAGGCGATGAAAAATCCGGTCTAGATCGTCCATACTCTGGGGCTTGGCTTGAATGTTCCGGACTCGGGAAACGGCGCTGTCTCCCGGTATCCATTTCTCCCACCCGTGCTCTTCGCCAGAAAGTCGTCGAACTCCGAGGGACGTAAACCCCCGGACCTTGATTGTTCCGCGGCGGCGCGTGTGGCGAGGTGATTCGCGTATTCGTTCTGCGGTTGTCCGTTGTGACCGCGGACCCAGTTCCACTGGCACTCGAATGGCGCCGTCGCAGCGACGGCTTCCTTCCACAGAGCCAGGTTCTCTATCGGGCCGCCCTTGCGCCGCCAGCCTCTCGCTATCCAGCCGGCAACCCACGACCGCATACCCTCGACAATGTACTTGGAGTCGCTCGTGAACACGACGCGAAAGGGGCGCTGCATCCGCGACAGCTCGCCGAATGCCTCTATTACCGAGCGGAGGGCCATGCGGTTATTCGTGGTTCCCGGCTCAGAGATCCAGAAATCCCATCTCACGAGATTGCCGGAATCGATCAGCTCGATCAACCCGCCGGCTCCCCCGGGATTGTCCCCCTCGCGTCCATTGCCAATGCACGACTCGTCGGCGAAGATCGCGACGATCGCTCCCTCGTCATCCTCGCGTTTTGCCGCTCGCTTCCGTGCTGGCTTCGGCGCAGGGATT
>JBKJRW010000078.1:0-6101 GCA_046593165.1 Gemmatimonadaceae bacterium | reverse complement strand
CCTCAACGCCGCGGTGACCTGCGTCTCTACAAGCGCCCAGTCGTCCATACCGTGCTCAAGAATGAACGCGCCGCCGATGTTGGAGGTCATGATGATTACGCTGTTCCGAAAATTCACGGTGCGTCCCTGCGAATCGGTCAGCCGCCCGTCATCGAGAATCTGAAGCAGGATATTGAAGACATCCGAATGCGCTTTCTCGATCTCGTCGAACAGGATCACCGAATAGGGACGCCGCCGCACGGCCTCGGTAAGCTGCCCGCCCTCCTCGTATCCCACGTAGCCCGGAGGCGCGCCGATGAGCCGAGCGACAGTGTGCTTCTCCATGTACTCCGACATGTCGATCCGCACCATCGCATGCTCGTCGTCGAACAGAAACTCGGCAAGCGCTCTCGCAGTTTCCGTCTTGCCAACACCTGTCGGTCCGAGAAAAATGAACGAGCCGATTGGCCGATTGGGATCCTGAAGTCCCGCGCGCGAGCGGCGCACTGCGTTGGCAACGGCGCGCACGGCCTCGCCCTGTCCCACGACGCGCTCGGAGAGCAAAGATTCAAGACGAGTAAGGCGCTCGCGCTCACCTTCCATCATGCGGGAAACCGGAATGCCAGTCCACTTGGCAACTATCTCGGCGATGTCGTCGGCTGTCACTTCCTCTTTGAGAAACCGACTACCACCCTCCTGCCTGCTGGCAAGCTGCTGCTCGGTTTCGCGAAGCTTCTGCTCGAGTTGCGGCACAGTGCCATAGGTAATCTCCGCTGCAAGGCCAAGGTCGCCCGCCCGCGTCGCCTGCTCGGCCTGCGTGCGCGCTTCGTCCATCTGCTGCTTGATCTTGCCAACCGCACCGAGCGTTTCCTTCTCGTTCTGCCACTGCTGTTTCATTGCATTCGACTTCTCGCGCAATTCGGCGAGTTCACGCTCCAGGATTTCTCGACGCTCTTTCGATGCCTTGTCTTTTTCCTTCGCAAGCGCCTGCCGCTCGATCTCGAGCTGCGTGATGCGACGCTCTACTTCATCGATCTCCTGCGGCATCGAGTCGATCTCAATGCGCATTCGGGACGCCGCCTCGTCGATCAAGTCGATCGCCTTGTCCGGAAGAAAGCGATCGCCGATGTACCTGTTCGAAAGCGTGGCTGCCGCTACTACCGCGCCGTCGGTGATGCGCACTCCGTGGTGCACTTCATATCGTTCCTTCAGCCCACGAAGAATAGCGATCGTGCTCTCGACACTCGGCTCACCAACATAGACTGGCTGAAATCGCCGCTCGAGCGCCGCGTCCTTCTCGATGTGCTTGCGATACTCGTCGAGCGTAGTTGCGCCTACAACGCGGAGCTCTCCCCGCGCAAGAAGAGGTTTGAGCATGTTGCCCGCGTCCATCGACCCCTCGGCCTTTCCTGCGCCCACAAGCGTGTGCATCTCGTCGATGAAGATGACGAATTTGCCTTCCGCTTCCGTGATTTCCTTGAGCACCGCCTTTAATCGCTCCTCGAACTCTCCGCGGAATTTCGCGCCTGCGATCAGTGATCCCAGATCGAGAGAAAGAAGTCGCTTGCCCCGCAGGCCCTCGGGTACGTCACCGTTCGTGATACGCTGGGCAAGGCCTTCCGCGATTGCTGTCTTGCCCACACCGGGCTCGCCGATGAGCACGGGATTGTTCTTGGTTCTCCGTGAGAGAACCTGAATTACGCGGCGAATTTCCTCATCACGACCGATCACGGGATCGAGCTTTCCCTTGCGCGCCGCCTCCGTGAGATCGCGCGTGTAGCGTTGAAGCGCCTGATACTGATTTTCCGGATTCTGATCGGTGACGCGGTGAGTTCCGCGCACCTGCTGGAGCGCTTCCAGCAGTCCATCGTGCGTCACGCCCACTTCATTCAGCAACCGCTTCGAATCCGTTCCCTTCACCTCACCAAGCGCGAGCAGCATGTGCTCTGTCGACACGAATTCGTCGCCGAGGTCCCTGGCCTCTTTTTCGGCGCGGTCGAAGACCTGGTTGAGCTCGCGTGAAAGATTGGGCTGGGCGTCGGATTGCTTCGGGTAGCGGGCGGACTCGTTCTGTGCTTTTTCCCGGAGTGCCGCGACGCTCACGCCCAGCTTCTGCAAGACTGGTACGACTATCCCTTCATCCTGCCCGAGGAGCGAGAGAAGGAGGTGGAGGTCGTATACCTGGGGGTTGCCAGCCTGGCGGGCGAGCGAAACGGCCTGATTGATTGCTTCGCCAGATTTTACGGTGAGCCGGTCGTGATTGATCATGCAAGCCAGGGTGCAATGTGAATGCCCGGAATGTATGCCACTGTGGCCGGTTCACGGGAATAAAAAAGAACGCGCCTCGGGAGTGAGGCGCGTTCAGTCTGCCGGATTCGGCATTACCGCTATTTCGACACAAGCATTTTCTTCACAACGGCCTTGCCGTCAACTTCGAGTCGATAAAGGTAGACGCCGGATGCAACTTCCTGCTGCGTCTTTGAATCTTTACCATCCCAGTACGCAGTGTACTGGTTACAAGTCAACGTAAGACCACTAAGTGCTTCTCCCCCAGCAACATTCCCCGTTCCGCCTTGCAGAACCGGCACAGCAACTGGCTGAGCCAGAACATTGTATATACGCAAGCTTACGCGGTACAACCGGCTTGGATCCGTACATCCCGCACCGTCTCCGATGCTGAACGGGATCCTCGTTTCCGGATTGACAGGATTCGGATAATTCTGACCGAGCTCCAACCCGGAGCCACGCGCCCTGCCGGATTGGGGTGAAATTCCCTGAGCCGACAGTTTACCTGGCATGAACGAGCTGAGGGTGAGCACCGCTAGTGCTACCCACAGATGTTTCATTTTTGCTCCACTTCGGACAAAGAAAGTTCTAGGTGATTCCCCTTGGAGTACTGGTTGTACAAAAACGATCTCTTCGGCCAACCTACGGCCAGACTGACAGGGTGTCAAGAACGCGATTGGCGGCCCCTCCCCCTATCGTCACCATCCTGCCGCGTTCAGATGTCAACGCGTCTGACTACCCTGCCATTCTGCCTTCTTTCAGTGACCCCCTTTCGGTCGCAAAACTCCAGAAAAGGAATCAGGTACTTCCTTGAAACCCCAAGAACCTCTCGAAGCTCCGCCGGCGTGTGAATCTTTGCCGGATCGAGCGCCGACCTCAGAGTGCCCACCATTCGCTCAACCGCACCACTGCCATAGTACCGGTCGTCGGAAACACGCTCCAATTCGCCGTCGCGCTCCAGCTTTCGAAGCATCGCTTCAGTCTTTGGGCCGTACCTGGCCGTCAACTCCGCAACGCTCGGCGGCTCAGCTGGTTGAATGCAAATTTCGTGCAGGATCGCGTCGCTCAGCGCCTGCTCCTTCTTACCCAGCCGGGTAACCCACCCGAACGGACTAGCGACAGAACCAATCACCTCGATTCTCCGCTCATCCTGAAGACGAGCCAGTGCCAGATCGATAACCTCGGACGGTGACCTGACTGTCGCCCTTACTGTCTGCAGTGAGACACCCGGCTCGAGCGGATGGTTTGCCATGGATTCGGCGATGAATTTCTCGATGGAGTTTGCCACTTCCCCGAGGGCGCCCACCGAAACAGCGATATCTCCCGATATGATCGCTCCAAGCTTTGCAAGCGCTGGTCCGACGTCCAACGGATTCATACCGGTGCGAACAGGTATCATTTGGACGCTGGCACCCTGGCTTCCGGACGCTTCAATGAGGCGCGCGACAGCGCGCTCCACCGACACTCCGAATACCGCCGCCCCTGAAGCGCGCAGGCGCTTTTGCTTCCCGGTCGCCGGATAAGGATCGATCACCCGTCCGCCGCCAACAGTTCGCGCCGGTGATGGCATCCTTATGACGAATCGGTCGCCGCCCCGCGCCACAATTGGATGGTCGAGAATGACTCGCGCCGTGATCGTCTCGCCGTCTCTGCCGAGCCCGCCGAACCGTCCTCCGGTCTCGCTCGTTCCGATATGGATCCGTACCCGCGTACGGGGCGTCGGAGCGAAGCCGTCGCCGAACGAAAGCACGGCTTCGAACTCGCGGGTCGGCATCCAATGCGGGTCCGCGACAAGCACCGATCCGCGTAGCACATCCGCGACTTCGCAGTCGGCAAGGGCAATCGCCGCGCGCATCCCTGCGCTCGCGCGTTCGACGGCGGTGTCGTGTGACTGAATCGCGCGAACGCGCGAGCGCCTTCCGCCCGGCTGTACAATTATCAGCTCATCGCGTGCCACGCTCCCGCTCCAGACCGTACCCGTGACAACCGTGCCCGTGCCTTTGACGGAAAATGCGCGATCAACCGGCAGACGAAAAAGATCGTGATTGTCCGATCGCGCAGAGAGCCCGGCGAATGCGCGCGCAATGGCATCCCTCAGGCTTGTGATTCCGTCACCAGTCCTGGCCGACACGGGGACGATCTGCGCAACATCCACCGAGGATGAGGAGAGGAGCACCGACACCTCATCCCGCACCAGATCGAGCCACTCGCTCTCAACGAGATCGCATTTGGTGAGCGCGACAATACCTTTCCGGATTCCCAGCAGCGACAGTATCTCCAGATGCTCCCTGGTTTGCGGCATGATCCCCTCATCAGCCGCAATCACAATGAGCGCGACGTCGATTCCACTCGCACCCGCAAGCATCGTACGTATGAACGCTTCGTGACCGGGGACGTCTACGACGCCGATGGTGCCCAGGCCCTCGATAGCCAGGGGAGCGAAACCGAGGTCGATCGTGATTCCGCGTCGTTTCTCTTCAGGCAACCTGTCCGTATCCACACCTGTGAGCGCGCGGACGAGAGCCGTCTTCCCGTGATCTATGTGGCCCGCCGTCCCGAGAATCACGCTGCGGTCCACGCTCCCTGTTCCCAGACGCGGTAGGCGCGCAGCTCGCGATCGCCGCCCATGTGCTCCTGGAAAAACTCGCGCAGCAGACGCTGGTGTGCCCGACCTTCATCAGGCTCAAGCATGAGCGCGCGGCCACCATCCACCCACTGACGCAGGGCATTTCGCGCTGCCGGCGGCAGCACGCGACTGCCGGTTGCGTGAGCGCCGCACGCGTCGCAGAGCGCTCCGCCTGCCGAGTGAGAAAAACTGACGCGCGCACCGGGTGCCAGGTGTGCGTGACAGTTTGCACAGACATCGAGCGCGGGCGTGAATCCAAGGGTCGCGACTATCTGCCACGCTCCAGCGAGCGCTGCGTCTACCGTCTCATCGGGCGGTGTCGCGACGAGGCGGTCGAGAGCCTGCTCCACCACATCGAACAGCCCCGGAGCCGGCTCATCACTGGAAGTGCGCAAAGCCATTTCAGCAATCATCGAACCTGCGGTAAAGCGCCCCATGTCGAGCGCCAATCCCGCACGCGCCCGCGTTACCTCGAACGACGCAAGCGCCTGAAGGTCGCGATTGGGCCGCATGTGTATCTCGGCCGTTCCCTGCGCGAACAGATCCACCGCGTTTCCGAACCGCTTGCGTGAATTTCGTGCGCCGCGCGCGAGCACTGACTGCACTCCGGCATCTCGCGTCATGAGGCGAATGATCCGGGACGTCTCGAGGTAATCGAACGCGTGCAGTACTATCGCTTCGGTAACGATCGCTCCCATGCGGGCAATCTACAGACTACCGGTATACCGCGCCCCAAGCAGGAATGTTCTTCGTGGCGCCGGGAAATTGAGCACGTCCTCATACTTTCTGTCGAGCGCATTGTCGACCCGGAGTGTTAGCGACAACACGCCGTTGCCCGACGGCGCGCGGAACAGCTCCCTGGACCCCGCAACGTCGAGCTTCGTGTAAGCGGGAAGGGCGACTACGGGCGATGGAAACTGGACGAAATCGAGATCGGGCCGCTCGCCGATGTAGCTCGCCGTCATCGAGAGGGCGCCGACCCGGTCATTCGACCACGACAGCGCAGCATTGGCTGAATGCGTGGGACGCCGGAGGAGTGCCTGACCTTCCTTCAAGTCTCCAGCGTAACCCGCCGCGAGCCTGGTCACGCGCGGTTTCGCATACGTGTATCCCGCGACTGCCGTCAACGCTCTGCCGGGAGTCAGGTTGAGCTCCATCTCGTATCCGTTCGATTCGGCTCCGGTAAGATTCGAATAGCTCCCGAGGTACG
>JBKJRW010000019.1:0-13107 GCA_046593165.1 Gemmatimonadaceae bacterium | reverse complement strand
GCGAGGGCAACGGGTGCGCTGGATCCAACGCGCGCGCCGGGGATCAAATCAATGATGCGGCGCGAGACGATCTCGGCAACAGGGTTCATGTCGTGCGGCCACCGATACGCGACTGTTCTCGCACCGAGACGAGCGGCGTGAACGGCGGTGGAGAGAATGTGTGTGGAGCCCGCTCCCCCGACAGTCACGACGGTGTCGCCCGGGCCAATCCCCCCGAGTAAAAACTCGAGCGAGCGCACCTTGTTGCCGCCACAGAGAGGGGCGTCGAGGTCATCACGCTTGATCCACAGGTCCGCGCCCGCCGGAACGGTGTTGAGCTTTGCGACCGGAGAGGGGAGAGTACAGAGCGACGCGCGGGGAATCTCCCGGAGCTCGGGAAACCGCTGATAAAGCGGGAGGTCGGCCGCAACACTTCCCGGCGACTGCGATCCGGTCACGCCATGCACCCCTCGTGTCGCAAACGACTAAATTGGCAGAATGGGTATTCCCGACACCGACAGCCTGCTGTACATCGACACGCAGCAGGATGCCGACAATTTTCTCGACGACATCTCCGGCGTTCGCGAGATAGCGATCGACACCGAGGGGGCGAGCTTCCATCGCTTCATCGACCGAATCTATCTCCTGCAGTTGTCCACGCGCGACCGCAGCGCCATAGTCGACCCCCTTCCGATCGGGATGCCGAAGCGATTGGGCGAACTGCTTCAGGACACGGATGTCGAGGTCGTTTTCCACGACGCCGACTACGACCTGCGCCTGTTGCATCAGGATTACGGCTGGCACGTGAACCGAATTTTCGACACGCGCATCGCTTCTCAACTGCTCGGAATCAAGGCGTTTGGGCTGGCCGCGCTGCTGGATCAGTTCTTCGAGGTCAAGCTGGACAAGAAGCACCAGCGGGCCGACTGGTCGCTCCGGCCACTCACGCGCGGCATGCTCGACTACGCGGCCCAGGATACGCGATACCTGCTCGATCTTCGCGATCAGCTCAAGGTCCGGCTCGAGAAGCTCGGCCGATGGGAATGGGCGCGGGAAGAATTCGAGCGGCTCGAGGGAACGAAATGGGAGGACGACGACTCGTCGCTCGCGTTTCTCCGGATCAAGGGCGCGCGCGATCTGACAAGGCGCGAGCTCGCGTTGTTGCGGGAACTCGTACCATGGCGCGATTCGGTCGCCAAAGAGGTTGATCGCGCGACGTTTCGCGTGATGGGTAACGAGGTGCTGCTCGACATTGCGCGCACGGCCCCGAAGACTGCAAAAGATTTGTCCGGGCTCAAGGGAATGCCGCGCGGCATCCTCGACCGCGGGGCGACCGCCATACTCTCGGCCGTACAACGCGGGCTCGAAGTGGCCGAGGAGCATTTGCCGCGTTTTCCGCGGGTTGCAAAGTGGGAGCGGGAAGATGATTTCGATGCGCGGGTCGCTCGCTTGAAAGCGGTGCGAGATGCGGCAGCGACGCGCCTCTCGCTCGACCCGGGAGTGCTCTGCTCGCGTGAGCGGCTAGAGGCTGTTGGGCGGAGAAAGCCAGAGAAGGCAAAGGATCTCGAGGATATTCCCGGGCTCAGGAAGTGGCAGATCGCGGAGATGGGCGACGAGTTCCTGAAAGCGCTTAAGGCGTAACAGCGGGAGGGGGCACCCATCGTCTTGCGCCGCAGCCACTCGGCGTCATACGGGACAATATTCAGGGCGCGAGAAGAAGGCTGCGCCTGAGACCAGTCCTAAACCCGCAGAGGTTCGCATCTACTCAACCTGCATCTTCTGTCATTCTTCGCTCGGAACTAACGAGGCAATCGAGCAATTCCCCGTGGGTCGCAAACTGGCCTTTGACGGCTCGAAAGGAAGGTTGTGGGCGGTATGCGGGAAATGCGGGCGATGGAACCTCACGCCGATCGAAGAGCGGTGGGAAGCGATCGAGGAATGCGAGAAGTTATACCGTGGCACGATCACGCGATCCTCTACTGACCACATAGGACTCGGCCGCGTGAGGGAGGGGACCGATCTGATCCGGATTGGTGAGCCGCTTCGCCCCGAGTTTGCCGCGTGGAGATACGGGCGGTACTTCCGAAGGCGTAGGCGAGTGCAGCAGGCCGCAGTTGCGACCGGCATTGCTGCAACGATAGCGGTGTCGGGGGGACTTGCCCTGATACTTCACACGGGCGCCCTTGCGATGTCGCTTCCGTATTGCGGTGCCTTGCTCGCCCGGTTTTACTCACGCCGCAACGAACTGGGCCGGGCACGTCGATTCATCGTGCAGCGCGCCGAAGCAGAGTTCGGACAACGAATCTGGAAGGAGGACTCCGTTGGCGTTCGAATTTTCCGTACAGGCGACGAGCAGGGTTGGGGGGTGAGGTTCGCGTTCGACGGGCGGTTTCTTGACTTTCGTGGTGCCGAAGCGCTGCACACTGCGCAGATCGTAGCCCCAGCGATGAACGCCGAAGGTGCGAAGCCGGCCGCGATCGCTGATGCCGTCAGCGAGATCGAGCGGGCGGGCTCAGCCGACCGCTATTTCAAGCGAATGCTGAGGTACGGACAGAAGCAAGGTTGGAAATACACGGGAATCAATGAGTATCCGGCTGAGATGCGTCTCGCTTTCGAGATGGCCGCGCACGAAGAATCGGAGCGCGCGGCCATTGAGGGAGAGTTAGCGCAGCTCGAGGCGGATTGGCGTGAAGCAGAGGAGATCGCGGCGATTGCGGACAATCTATTTCTGCCGGCGGCGGTGACTGAATTCATCGAGAAGCACCGGTCGCGGATTCAAGCTGATAGGGATCGTTCGCAGAGCGGGTGATGAAGCACCGTTTCGCGGCCGCAGCCACTCGGCGTATGACGCGCTACCTGCTACCTGCCTGTTCGCTTGCCTGCGATCTGCCCCGCTCTCAGCTCGGCAGATCGCTTATGTTTGGCTGGCTAAGCAGGTAGCAGGTAGCGCGTCATACGGGACAATCTTCAGGGCGCGCCAAATCAAACCCGCGCCGCCACAGAAGAACCCTAGAACCCGAGGTATGCCCTCACTCGCGGCTCCATCTTCTCCGGCGTCCAGAACGGCGTCCACACGAGATTCATCTCGACGCTCTCCACACCCGGCAGCGTCTTGATCTCCTGCTCGGCGTTACCCATGATCTCGGGACCCGATGGACAGCCGGGGGAAGTGAGAGTCATATCGACTTTCACTTTGGTACCCTTGACCTCGATCCCATAGACGAGACCCATGTCGAGGATGTTGAGGTTGAGATCAGGGTCCTTCACGCGTCGCAATGCGAGCTTGACCTGATCTTCGCTGACGACACCAGGAGTGCTCGTTGTTTCTTCGCCGACGGCGACGCTCAGCGGAATGGTGCGTTCCTCGCCGAATGCGTCGTCCAGAATTGTCGGCCTTTCGTCGCTGGCGTTGCGCGGAGTGACTGCTGATTCGCGGACATCGGGACGATCGCTCATCCCTTTAAACTAGCCGCGTTTGGCGGTGCGCGAAGACTTTTTGACCGGCTTCTTCGCAGTCTGCTTGTTGGAGCTTGATCTGGATGCGGAGGCAGAGGATCTCTTCGACCGCAAGGCACTTGCCTTGGAAGCTGATTTCTTAGACCGCAAGGCACTTGCCCCGGAAGATGATTTCTTCGACCGCAACGCGCTTGCCCTGGAGGATGATCTCTTCGACTTCGACGCTTTGGCCAGGCGCGCAGACCGTGCTCTGGCCGACGCGCATCTCGCGCGGCTTCGCTTTGCCCGTGCGCTTCGACCCTTGACCAGTTTCGAGCAGCGCACCGCCACCGGCCTGGGCCGAGTCCAGCCGAGTTCCCGATCGGCGCGGAACGCGTTGGGCATCGCCAGCACTGGAGTTGGGCCGTCGAGCACCGCGAGCACCGCCGCATCTGAGAGGTCGGACCGAACGTCGGCGATAATTTTCGCCGGGCGCTGTGCCTTGGCGGCGTGCACTCGATTGGTGAGCAACACGACGAACATCTCGCGATCGGGATCGATCCAGAGCGACGTGCCGGTATAACCCGTGTGGCCGTACGCGCGCTCCGTCAGATAGATGCCCGAGCCGTAATCGCCATCGGCTGTATCCCAGCCGAGCGCGCGGTGTCCGGCGGTGCGGCGGGTGAAAAGACCGACGGTGGAGTCGCTGACAATCTGCACGCCATCGTACGTGCCACCGTTGAGCATCATCTGCGCAAAAATGGAGAGATCGGCGGCGGTGCTGAAGAGTCCTGCGTGTCCCGCTATTCCGCCCAGCGCGTATGCGTTTTCGTCGTGGACTTCTCCCTTGAGCGGGTATCCGCGGGGAGGGTTCACTTCCGTGGGTGCGATGCGATACCGGACCGAATCGGCAGGACGGTAGAAAGTGTCGTGCATCCCGAGCGGTCCGAACACGCGGTTCGCGAGGAACGCGTCGAGCCGCTGGCCCGAGATTTCTTCGACGATCATGCCGAGGACGTCTGCGCCGAGGTCGGAGTAGATGTACGCCTGTCCGGGGCGATACTCGAGTTGGGTCTCGAGGACCATGTCGCGCGCCTGTTGCGGACTGTTCGCGCGGCGCCACAGATCGCGGCCTGCGGGAAGGCCGGAGCGGTGGGTGAGAAGGTCGCGGACTTTCACATCGTCCTTGAATCCGCCGGAGAATGCGGGCAGGTAACGGAAGACCGGTGCGTCGAGATCGAGCTTGTTCTCGTCGTAGAGCACCATGATCGCCGTGGTGGTGCCGACGACTTTGCTCAGCGACGCTATGTCGTAGATGGTGGTTTGCGCTTCGACCGCGGGGGAGACGGTCGACCAGGAGAGCTTGCCGAAGCCTCTCTCCCAGACTGTGGCGCCTTTGCGACCGACGACAACTGCGGCGCCCGGATATCCTCCTGCGGTAATGCCCCGCTGCACGACTCGGTCAATGGACTCGAGCCGCGATGAGGACATACCAACAGCATCCGGTGCCTTCGTCGGCAGACCCTCTCCACCATTAGCGAGCGTGAGAGCGGTCAAAATTACCTTCAGCACATCAAACTCCTTTCCTGCTATTACTGCGACACATCAGCCATGTTCCGGATTTCCCGAGGGAGAAAGCGCCGGAACGATGGTACGAAAACGCTCTGTAAGGGGGTGACGACCGGTGGGGTATGGCGTCACGGGGTTCCATAGTAATACGTGCCCACGGGAAAACCAGTTTTATTTTGGCGTGAATTCGCTATTTGTTTGCAATCGCGAATGCGCACTAAAACATCTGCCGCGCAGGGAAACCCTCGCTTCTCCGTCCGTGACTAATTTCCCAGACGGGATGCAAACCGACCAGCTCGAGCTTCAGCGCGCCATGAAAGGCGATGAGGCGGCGATGCGGCAGCTGTGGCTGCGGCACTCTCCGCACATCGATGCCGTTGTCGGCCGCCTATGCGGCGACCACGACGTCGCGGCCGATATTGCCCAGGAAGTCTGGATCCAGATTTTCCGTGCGCTGCCAGGATACCGCGGAGAAGCGCAGTTCGGAACCTGGGCTCATCGCATCGCCGTAAACCGCACACTCAACGCGCTTCGCAAGATAAAACGACTCGCAAAGCTCGAGACGGAGATAGAAGACGATAGCGCATTCGTCGAGGGCGACAGCGATCGGACGTTCCTCGCCGAATCGATCGACCAGGCGATGGTACAGCTCTCACCAGGCGCAAGAATGGTTTTCATGCTGCACGATATCGAAGGCTACACGCACGAGGAGATTGGAAAGGAGCTCGGCATAACGTCGGGCGGATCCAAATCTCAATTGTTCAAGGCGCGCGCCAAGCTTCGCCGGTTGCTCGCGCACCTGGTGGATGACTCAACTCCCCACGCGGGAAGGTCTCATGTTGCCCCTGTCTGAAAACGCATTGGATGATCTCATCGCTCGCGAGCACGATCGCAACGCGCCACCCCTCACCGATTGGGGATCGCTCTCGGCACAGTTGCGCGCCGAAGGCCTGATCAAGGATCCCGTGAACTCCCGGTTCAACTCGCGATTGATGCTGCGGATAGCAGCCGGTGTCGCGCTGGCAGTCGGCGGCGCTGCTCTGGGCCGCGCCTCCACAGGCGCCCCGCTAATCCCAATTAGCTTGGCGCAGCTTGCGTCAGATGCATCATCAAGCGAGTCGGTGGCTCCGACAAGTGGCGATGCTGGCGCGTCACTGGCCTCATTTACTGGGTCCCAATTCGAATCGCCCGAAGAAGCCTGGGATGTACTCAACCGCGCCGGCGAAGAATACCAGCGCGCTTCCGCCTATCTCTCGGCCAGCAACACTGAGGTGCCGCTGCCGGCTAATCCGTCGCAGTACCGCACCCGGCTTGCCGCACTCGACGGAGTCATGACCGAGATTCGGGGAGCACTCAAGGAAGCGCCTGAGGATCCCGTCATCAACCAGTACTACCTCGCGACCGTTGGCGCGCGCGAGGCAACTCTCCGCCAACTAGGGACAACGTTGCGTCCCGCGGGCGTGAGCCTCAACAGGTTTTAGCGATGAAGGGAATGCGATTCAATAGATCGTTTGCGCTTGGCGCCGGACTCGTGGCCGTCGCCGCGTTGGCGCCGGCCAGTGCAGTGGCACAAGGTGCCAAGGGCTGGGTTGGAGTGGTTATCACCACCGGCATCGGCACGATGGGAGAGTCGGGTTCGATGGTTTTCACCGAGTATCCCACAATCGAATCGATCGACCCGGGATCGCCGGCCGAGCGCGCGGGGCTTCAGGCGGGAGACATTTTGATCTCGATCAATGCGCAGGACTTCAAGCGGAACCCGATTCCGATGACGAGTCTTCTCGTGCCGGGGCAAAGGATCGTGTTCCGGTACCGACGGAACGACGCTGCAAGGACCGCCTCTCTCACCGTCGTCGAGCGGCCTCTGGAATCGAAGCAGTACGTCACCCTGCAGATCATTGGTCCCGCACCGGTTCAGGGTAGCGCTTCGCAGCGATCCCGCACCGAAACACTGCTCAACCGCAACGTCGTCGTCGAGTCTCCGCGCCACCCCATCGTGTCGATAGCACCGCTGGTAGTGGGGTCGGGTGCGCCCACTCTCAGGATTGTCGGCGCCGAGTTGACTCAGCTCAACGCCGACCTGCGCGATGTTCTCAAGGTCAAAGGCGCTGGGATCTTCGTGATCAATGTCGCGATCGGCACCCCGGCAGGAGCAGCGGGGCTCAAGAGCGGCGACGTGATTGTAGAGGCTGGCAACGAAGCGATTCAGAATCCCGGCGAGCTCATCCGCCTGATGCGGCTCTCGGCCGAGAACTCGCTGATGCTTCGGATCGTCCGCAAGCAGAAGGCGCAGAATCTGACGCTGCGCTGGTAGCTCAGTCCAGGTAGCTCAATCCAGGTAGCTCAGTCCAGGTAGCTCAGTCCAGCTGGCGGGAGTCCGGCACGAGAGAGGCGTGAATCGCGATCGAGGCAATGGCTCCTTCGGCCGCCGCCGCGATCGCCAGTTGAGGGCCGGGAACGATGTCGCCGGCGGCGAAGACGTTCAGTACGGATGTGCGATTGCGATCGTCAACAATGATCAAGCCTGAGTCGTCGCGCTCGCATTTGAGCTGAGCCCCCAGATCGTCCGCCGGGTATTGGCCGATGGCGAAGTAGAGTCGTTGACAGTCGAGCTGCATTCCGCCCTCGAGATCCATGCAGCGGATCTCTCCGTTCTGCGACGAGATACGGTTGACCTTTTCCTCGAGCACGGGGACGTTGAGAGCCTTGAGCTTCTTCAACTGACCGGCGTCCATGTCCGCAGGCTCGGCGTTTGTGCAGATGACGATTTCACTGGTCCAGCTCGAGAGAGCCAGAGCCATCCCCACCGCTTTTCTACCCGAACCGACTACCACAGTCCTGCAGTTTCGTGTCTCGTAACCATCGCAATCCGGGCACACGTGGACTGTCTCGCCATAGCAGTCGCTCAATCCCGGAATTCGCGGCCATACGTCCTTGATACCGATTGCCAGCAACAGACGCCGCGCCTGAAACTCACGATCGTCGCTGAGGCTCAGCGTAAACCGCTCGGCATTGGTGTTCTTTACGGATGCAACGCTTCCGTCGACGAGCGTCGCTCCGTACTTCGACGCGTCCTCTCTGCCGTGGCGCCTGAGCTCGGGCGACCGAATCCCCTGAGAGCCAAGAAACCCATTTATACCTCGAGTCTCCCAGTTTCGCGGATCTCCCGAGTCGACCAGCACTACCGAGTGGAGATATCTGGAGAGCCAGAGCGCCGCGCTTAGTCCCGCGGGCCCGCCACCGACGATCGCGACGTCGTAGACCTCAGTTTGGTCCAACGTGTTCTTTTCCTCGTTCATGACCGACCGCGATTTGCAAGAAGAAGTCCCGCGTACTTCAATTGATCCGGAGAAAAGCCTCGGCTACGCGTCTTCGCGGCTCACTCCTTCAATCGACAAGACGAGATCCGGCCCGAACACGCGCGACGGCGTCTGAAATCCCGGCTGTGCATTGCCGCGGAGAGTACGGCCGACGCATTCGAGCGCTGTTCTCACGGTGAGTTCGTAACCTTCGGGTCCGAACAGGAGCGCCGCGAACTTGTTTCCCGAGTTGTCCGACACTTCCGCCCGAAGGCGGCTGCGTCCCCGAGCGCGTTGCTCGGCAGTGGGACCGGCGGGCCCACGCAGCACCCTTGATGCAAGCCATCTCTTGACCGGACTCGACGAAAGGACCGGCATTGCAATGCGACCGTAGCGAAGGAGGCGTCGTATTCCCACCGGTATGGCCATGTACACCTCGATCTCCGGGATGCCCGTACTGTACCATGCCGTTGCAACATCGCCCCACGGCATTGTGGTGACGCGAACCGGCCCCGACCCGAAGTCCATGAACCGGTCTTTCCACGCACCGGGTACGCGCTCAATGCGCCCGCCTCGTCTCACCGCACCGCCGGAACCCATGTTCTCGAGAGAAGTGAGCGCGGTTCCGCGAGAAATGCGACCGCCGGCGTGAATGGCGATCACGAGCCGGGTCGCAGAGGGAAGCCTGCGCGCAACATAGGCGGCAAGACAATCGCTCGGCACTACGTCGAAGCCCACTCCCGGGAGAAGCATCACATCCATGTTCTTTGCGCGTTCGTCTTTCCGGGCCAGCATCTCGAATACGCCGATTTCCCCGGTGATGTCGAGATAGTGAACACGCTTCCGAATGCAGGCGTCCGAAACCTGGTTCGCCGTTCGCGCGAATGGGCCCGCACAGTTGAGGACCAGGCGGTTCGGTCCGCTAATCAAGTCGATCGCCTGGTCGAGCGCAGTGGAGTCGTTTACATCGGCTGCGATATGATGGAGGCCGAGTTCCTGGGCGAGAGCAGCGACCGCATCTCCATTGCGTCCGGATAGTACCGGACGAAGCCCGGCTCCAACGGCGCGGCGTGCGATGAGCTCCCCGGTGTAGCCCGTCGCTCCGTACAAGAGAAAGTCGCCCTGGGCGTCATTCATGGATCATAGTTTCCTCCAGCCGCTCTACGTCGGATGGCGTATCGACGTCGATTCCGCCTTCGTCAAGCCGCACGACCGTGACATCGCTCAATCTTTCCCGGAGCCAGTGTCCCGCACCCGTATCTCCACTGAGTTGGGAAAGTGCATCTCGAAACTCTACGCCAAAGATCGCAGGCACGCCAACTGTCCCGTTGTATCCGGAAGCGACAATCCTGTGCTGAGAGTCGAATACTGCAATGAGTCGACTCAGTGCGTTCGCATCGACCAGAGGCTGATCGGCGAGTGTCACCAATACTCCAGCACACCCGGAATCGACGGCTCGGAGCCCTGTTGCGAGTGAGGATGCCAGGCCTGTCGCCCAGTCCTTATTAACGACCATGCGAACAGGCGAGTCTCCGAGCGTTTGTTCGACCGCCTCGGCTTCGGCGCCGAGCACAACGATGATGGGGTCAGCACCTGCGTCCATCGCCGCTGCGATCGCTTTCTGCAAAAGTGTTTTTCCCTTGTGCATGTGGATCTGCTTGGGCGATCCAAATCGAGTTGATCCGCCCGCCGCAAGTACGATTGCAGTGACAGAACGAAAAAGCATTGCCACAGATGACACAGATGTCATCTGTGTTAGATGCTTTGTCGTTCTCTCAGGTTGCTGCATGCAACGGCCCCCGGCGATCACGCAAATGTCCCCCGGCCCGCCCGCCGACTACTGCCGAGACCTCGGCGATGATAGAAAGTGCGATCGCATCGGGACCATCTCCCCCGGTGTCGATCCCCACCGGCGCGAACATTCGATCCCTTCCTTGCACTTCATCGCCGGTGCTGTCCATCTCCGCCAGCATCCGCTCTGTGCGGGCGCGAGGGCCGAGCACGCCGATGTACGCAACGTCCGATCCGAGCAGGGCGCGAACGTAGTCGAGATCACGTGCATAGTGATGCGACATCACCACCGCGGCCGTGTGCGGCGTCATCCGTACCGACTCGGCGAGCCGAAGCGGGTCAGCACACTCCGCCACCCGCGCTCCAGGAAAACGCTCGGCTCGCGCATGCTCGACTGGGCGATGGTCGACCACGGTCAGATCCCATCCGAGCTCGATACCGAATCGGACGAGAGGAATCACATCCGGACCGCTGCCGCATATCACCAGTCGCACGGAGGGGGTTACAATCTCAAACGCGACTTCGACTGAGCGATACTCGCGGACGAGCCCTTTTCTTCCGGCCGACATCGCATCACCCACATCTGCGGCAGCGAGCGCCAGCACCTCCCGGTCGCCCCAATCGCCAGTCGTCTCAATCGAACCGCCCTGGAGCAGGGCATGCGCTCCCACAAACCCGGCTTCACTGTCGGGCGACCTCATTACCGTCGCCAGCACCGAAGGCTCACCCGCGCTCAATGCCTGCTCGAGGAGTACTGCAAACGGTGCAGCGTGCGCTGGTGTCATCGGCTCGAGAAGTACATCGATCAAGCCGTTGCACCCGAGTCCGAGCCCCCACGCGGCATCGTCGTCAGCGCGAGTATCGTACGTCACCACCGTCGCGACCCCGCCGTCGTGAACGCGCCGAGCCTGTTCGGCGAGATCAGTTTCGAGACATCCGCCGCTCACGACGCCGACGGTAGAGCCATCAACGCGAACTACCATTCTCGTGCCCACCCCGCCGTAACTCGACCCTGTGACACGCACGACAGTGGCCAGCACCACCGACTTGTTCTTCGAGGTCGCGTACACAAGCGCATCCACAATCGCCCGGTGTGTCGTCATTCTGACGTTTTGTTCATTGTCGTCAATGTGATCGGTAGGTGCGAGCCCGTCCAGCATACTGGAGAAACGGAAGCTTGCCGCGCCCCTGAGCACGCCGCATCTTCCTCGAATGTCAGCAGTGGGAAGCAGTGTTGCGCGCAAGGACGGTATCGGTAAGGCGACAGGCGGAGCCCTGTATGCGGATGATATCGCGTTCCCAGGCATGCTGCATGGCCGCACTATCCGATCGACTGTTCCGCGCGGCAAGATCAAGTCGATTCGCCTGGACTTCGACACTACGGGCTTCACCGTGGTGGACTATCACGACGTGCCGGCGAAAAACGCCGTCGATCTCATGGCGCAGGACCAGCCGTTCCTCGCCGAATCAGAGGTGCGCCACATGGCCGAGCCGATTCTCTTGCTCGCGCATGAGAATCGTGAAAAGCTCAATGCGGCCACGGTCGTAATCGAGTATGAGGAAGAGACGCCTCTCTTCGATCCGGAGCAGTCGCAGCAGGTGTTCAAGACCGTTGACATAGTAAAAGGTGACGCTGAATCGGCGCTCGCGGACGCGGATGCCATTGTTGTGGAGGGCACGTATCACACCGGGCACCAGGAGCACGTTTACATAGAACCGAATGGCGTGATCGCTGTGCCCGAGGAGGGTGGCATCGCGATTTACGGATCGGTGCAGTGTCCGTTTTACGTGATCAAGGCGCTGCGGTGCCTGCTTGGCTCCGCGCATCCGAACGTTCGTGTTATTCAGACAGAGACAGGGGGCGGGTTCGGCGGAAAGGAGGAATATCCCTCGATTATCTCGGGGCACGCCGTGATGCTCGCGATAAAGTCGGGCAGGCCTGTGAAGATCATTTACGATCGAGGCGAGGACATGGTCGCGACTACCAAGCGACATCCATCGATCGTAAAGCATCGCACGGCGGTGGCACCTGATGGGCGGCTGCTTGCGATGGAGGTGGACGTATTGATGGACGGTGGAGCATACGTGACGCTTTCGCCGACCGTTCTCTCCCGCGGATGCATTCATGCTGCCGGCCCGTACAAGTGCGCCAACATTCACATTCGCGGACGAACAGTGTTCACGAACACGCCGCCCAACGGTGCGTTCCGTGGATTTGGGGCACCACAAACTGAGTTTGCGGTTGAAGTCCACATGGACCGGATCGCCGAACGTCTTGGAATGGATCCGGTTGAGCTGCGGCGGATCAATGCGCTGCGTGCGGGAGATACAACCGCGACGGGGCAGACGCTCAGGGACGATACGAGCGCGCACATGGTATTGGAGGAAGCGGTGCGACGCACCGACTTCGCGCGCAAGCGAAAGGAGTGGAAGGGAAGCAACCGCGCGATCGGGCTCGCTCTTTTCTACCACGGCGCTGGATTCACCGGTGCCGGTGAGCGCAACCTGAAATCGCGCGCGCGTCTGGAGCTTACTCCAACAGGAGTTCGTATCGCGGTGGGCAGCACGGAAATCGGCCAGGGCACGCGCACGATGCACGCGCAGATTGTGACTGACGCGCTGGGGATTCCATATGAAGATGTCGAGGTGGCTCAGCCCGACACATCGCGTGTGGCCGACAGTGGGCCGACGGTAGCGTCGCGCACCTGCATGGTTGTCGGCAAGATTCTCGAGGAATGTGCCTACGAGATGAGAGAGAAGCTTGGTTCACTGACGCCGGCAGAGTATTACGCGGCGAATGGGGAGATGACGGTGGAGCGGATGTATGAGCCGCCCGACTGGATTCAGTGGGACGATGCTGCGTATCGTGGCGATGCATACGCGACATATGGGTGGGGCTGCGACATTGCAGAGCTGGAGTACGATCGGGACACCTATGAAGTGCGGCCGATAAGATTGACCGCAGTGCAGGAGTTCGGGCGGCCCATTCATCCCGCGTTGGCGCGCGGTCAGATAGAGGGTGGCACCGCGCAGG
>JBKJRW010000014.1:0-3549 GCA_046593165.1 Gemmatimonadaceae bacterium | reverse complement strand
CAAGGCTTCAATGCCTATGGTACTCCTGTCCGCACATGGGATCTCTCGGTGCTTGCGGGTGCCGGTGCTCTCCGATCTACAGCGAACGACATGCTCAAGTTTCTCGCGGCAAACCTGGACTCAGCCGCGACTCCAGCGGAAAGGGCGCTCGCTGAGGCGCGCCTGTCGCGCCGCGATGCTGATCGCCCGGGAAACCGCATCGGGCTCGGCTGGCATCTCGTCGATGTGTTCGGAACTACGCTCACCTGGCACAACGGAGGCACCGGTGGATTCAGGGCTTTCATCGGGATGGATGAAGCGAAGCGTCGCGGGGTAATCGTCTTGTCGAATTCATCGATCTCGCCCGACGATATCGCGTTCCACCTGCTCGAGCCACAGGTCGCTCTCGCTGGAACGCCTGCTCCTCCCAGGCAGCGATCCGAAATCGCTGTCGATCCCCGCAAGCTCGAAGCGTACGTCGGGGTGTATCAGCTGGCGCCGGAATTTCAGTTGACCATCATCCGCGAAGGCGGCTCGCTTTTTGGTCAGGCAACTGGACAGCCCAGAGCTCAGCTATTTGCAGAATCGGAGATCGAATTTTTCCTGAAGGTGGTGGATGCGCAGGTTACCTTCGTGAAAGATTCGACGGGCAAGGTGAATCAATTGATATTGCATCAGAACGGATCGAATATCGCTGGGCTCAGGGTGAGCAAGTAGCCCTTCGTCAGGTTACCTGCCCGGAAGGAAAACCCACCGACCAGTGGCAAATGATGTTACGGTGAGGTCGTTCGGACTCATAGAGGTCGGGACTGAGCTCCTGGCGAGCCCGCCGATTGCCCCCGCCGACTGTGATTCGAAAAAAGCCGGTCCGCCAGTATTAGAGCTTGAGAGCGAGAGCAGGCGTCCCAGCCTTCCCCCAGCTGCTTCGGCCATCGCCTGAGCATCCTGCGTTGCGGCCTCAACGGCGGATTTCAGCGCATCGCGCCGGGCATCTTCCATTTTTTCTCCGCTGTATCGGGCAGAGCCGACTTGCGAGGCGCCACCGGCCAACCCCGCGTCGATGATCTTTCCAAGGTCGGCAACTTTCGCGACCTCGACCCGGATGGAATTCGAAGCGACAAACCCGTTTTGCTTGCGGTTGCCCTGATTGAATTCGTAATCGGGGGCCACGTTGTAGCCACCGTTGCTGATGTCATCTGCATTTGTTCCCGCCGAACCAAGAGAGCGCATCGTGGACGCCACGAGCCGGGCGTTCTCAGCCGCCGCCGCAGCTCCGGTAGAACCCTTCCCCTGAACCGTGAAGAACACGACGGCGCGCGTGGGCTTTACCCTCCGGTCGCCCTGGCCCGACGCCGAGATCTGCGACTCGACCGGGACAACTTGCGCGCCTGCCGACGAGCCCGCGAATGCAAGGGCAATCATTGCTATCGGCAGGGCGCGAAAAAGCTGCTTCATCTGTGGACCTCATTGGAAGTGTCTTCTGGAAAGATGGCATCCCTCGAGCGGTTCGGAAGTGTGGCATCAAGTCTTGATCGCGCTTGCGGCGCGGCGATTCCGTCCGGCGCTGAAGTACGCGACAGCAAGCGCAATCGACCAAATCCAGACGAGCCACATCGCCCTTTCCGCGATTGTCAGGCTTCCGAGTGTCTGCCATGCCGCGAGCGGAAGGGTTAGGGGGAGTGTCATACCGGAGGTACGAGGGCGGAGCCGCTTCACAATAGTGACCGCGTCCACGTTCCGGTCGCGAAAGGGCTGCTCGATGAGTCTTCCGACAGAATCAGGCGTCAGGGCTCGCCATCCGGGAATTGTCATCAGGTTCCACGCGGCAACCGCGCGTCCATAACCGTGATTGTTGGACGCGGCCACGAGGATGAGGCCGGTCGTTTCGGCGGTGCGTCGAATTTTTTCTTCCTCCCGGTCGAGCTGACCTAATCCCCTCGGAGCCGCGTCCACCAGCTCGATTCCGGCGAAGTGAGGAATGCTGTCGAGACTCTCGACGGTCACGGAATCGAGATGGATGCTCGGTAAAGCGACGATGGTGACAGGACCTCTGCCGGAGGCCGGCGTGATCGGCAACAGATGCCCTTTTCGATCGAGCACCGTTGTATCGGCTTCAGTGAGGCCGAGCATGATCGTGGAGATGATCTTGTGATACCTGCCTTCGACGGCGCTGAGCTCCGACACTCCTTGTCCGGCGAGCGCCGGGTTGTTCCGGCCTGCTAAGGCCGCCTCGCCAAAGCGCACATGATCGGAGATATATCCGATGTCGAAACCGCCGTCACGGTGCCAGTTACGACGATCCTCGCCAGAGAATCTCTGATTCGCGTCGCGCGACGCCCGGGTGTGACTGTGGAAATCGACTCGCACCACGTCAGGGTCCGCGACCTGCAGATATGCCATCGGCCGCGGCGCAAAGATCACCACCGCCTCGAGCATGACGACGGCCAGCAGTAACACGCCGCTGGCCCGAAGCGCGCGCGATAGTGGCCGGCGCGTCGAGCGTGAGCGGGTCGCCAGCATTGTCGCGCCGACGATAAGCGCGATCGTGATGAAGAACGCGGCGGTTTGCGGATTCGAGAAAAGTGTCAGCGTGTCGAGGAGCCGGGACACTGGCGACAGTGCCACGTAAGCGGCGGGCAGCTCGAGCGACATGCCTCCCTTCAACGCTCGGTCGTGCGCGTCGACGATCGATTCGGCGCGGCCCGGGAGCACAAGTACCGGGAGCGATAGAAGAGCGGGCCACTGGAATCTCATGGAGCCAAGATACACCTGGGCGCTCTATGGGTAAAACAGCTTCTTCCGCCTGCCAGTCGCCAGCAGCGGAGTGGGGAACGATGATAAGCGAGAGCAGAGCTTACCTGCTTACGGCGCCGCAGCTGATGATTAATCCCGGGATCGCAATAAGTCTGGTGGTGATCGGATTCAACCTTCTCGGCGATGGCTTGAGAGATATTCTCGATCCGCGAATCGGCGGCCCGATGGCGAGTCGCGGGTCCCCACGCAGTGGACTATCGTGAAGTAGCGCTTGATGTTGTGGGGCGCATAAGCTCCTCATCAATTGCAGTTGGCGTCGCGACAAGTACTGCCGTGACGGCGAGCACGATCACTGCGACGACGAGCTCCATCGTCGCCGAACGCTTAAGGCGATTTGTCGCTTCCGGCTTTCCAAGCGCGGGTTTCACTCGCAGCCAATTGTACGCCCCCGTTGCAGCAACCACCGACAAAACGCCGAGCTTGAGCAAGAGAGTGCGGCCATATCCCGTTTCATACAGTCCGCTGATCGACCCGACATGCAGCCACGCAGCGAATATCCCCGTGGTTGCTGTCATTCCGGCAAATATCAACGCAGTCGGCGAAAATGCGTTTACCAGGCTCGATACGCCTGACCCTCGCTGACCCTCATTGAGCCGCATGGCGGCCGGAAGTCCCACCACCAGTACGAAAAGGAGACTCCCGAGCCAGCCACTCGCTCCGATGACATGGATCGCATCTGCCACTACCGCGAGTGTCGTGAGGTGGGGCGACGATGCGGCGTGACCAGAAAACGCGGGAGAGAACGCAACGGCCACG